>NZ_JBHVFF010000227.1:0-14347 GCF_042801895.1 Streptomyces sp. NPDC057543
CGGCCACGCGCCGCGGGGCGCTCCCGCGCGAGCGGGGCAATCCGAGGACCACACGCCGTGAATCGCCGCTGGCCATCGCCTTTCCGTGATTCATATCGCGATATAGCGTTAGTCTTCTACTCGCTCCGCTGCGTTGCGCGGAGACGTTCGACAGGACCAGGACGGAAGCATGTCGGGAGAGATTTCGCCCACCGGGAAGCGCTCCGGCCCCGGCTCGTCGTCCGAGCTGCGAGCCTCTCATGCCGACCGGGACCGGGTGGTGGATGTGCTGCGTATCGCGGCGGGGGACGGCCTGCTGGCCGCGGACGAGTTGGACGAGCGCCTGGAAGCTGCCCTGTCAGCGCGGACTCTGAGCGAACTGGCCATGCTCACCGCTGACCTGCCGCCCGTATCGGCCACGGTCGGCGCGACTGGAGCAGAGGTCAAGGACGTAGTTCGGATCAAACAGGCCCACAGCGGCGCGGTCCTGCGCGTGGGGCGCTGGGTGGTGCCGCGGAGGCTGGAGCTCGCGGTGACGTTCTGCAGGGTGACGCTTGACTTCACTGACGCAGTGATCACGCACGACACCTTGCAGATCGACGTGGACATGACGGGGAAGACCCTGACACTGGTCACGAGGCCGGGCATCGTGGTCGATACCGATGGTCTGCAGCTGGCACACAGCAGGGTCAAGTACCGTCAGACTCCCACGAATCCCGACACGCCGGTCACTCTGCGAGTGGAGCTGGTCGGTCGGAAGGCCCACGGCCGCGTGGTGGTGCGGCCCCCGCGTCGGACGTTCGGGCAGTGGCTGCTGCGCAGGCCCACGTCTCTTTCTGTAGGCGCTTGACTCCATCGCCCACGAAACCGAGTGACGGGGGCCTTGCGGAAAATTACGAAGCCGCAGGTCAAGGACTCACCTCATTTGGCCCCAGGAAAGCCTCCCCTCGTTTGAGGAACGCAGGGGGCGTCCTTGCACGTCAACACGGTCGCTGTCAGCGGTGGGCGAATTACTGTTTCTGCCGACCCCCTCCGCCCCTCGGGGGATCATCCGAGCGGGGCGGCCCTGCTGGCCGTCCTCGATGAAGTAGACGTCCTTGTACTCCCTGCGGTGACCTCCACGGATGCCTGCCGTTCGATGTTCAGCCCTGTGCCCCATGCCCGCGACCTCGACATGTCGCAGCCTGCTCCACCTTCGACAGGACGGTTGAAGGACCAGGGAGGAGCCTCAAGCCGTCCGGATGCTCCTGGCGGCCGGGGTTGGGCGCCCGGAGCACGTATGTCAGGCGGTGGCGGCCACCGTCGGGTGGGGGTGACGGGCAAGTTCCAGGGCTGTCGCGCGGTCGAAACCACGATGGCCGTACAGCCGGGCAACCGCGAGGCCAACGAGGAACGCCACGACCGCGTAGGCGCCCATGACCAGCCATGCTCGGAGCAGGCCAGGGCCAAGTCCGTCGAAGAAGAGCAGCGCGCGGATGCCTTCCGTGACGTGCCGGGCCGGGAGGAGGTCGCCCACCGCCGCGGCGAAGGCCGGCTGGGCCTGTACAGGGATCGTGCCGCCGGAGAGGCGGATACCGAACATGGTCACCATAAGCAGCGCGATCACCTGACCCGCCATGCCGAAGATCGCGAACAGTGCCAGCGTCAGCAGGGTGACCGCCGCACAGGTCAGACCGGCGAACAGCTAGAGCTGCACGGGCCGGTCGGGTTCCACGTCCAGGCCCCACAGTGCGATGGCGATCACGGCGCTGCCCGACACTAAACCGGTCACCGCTCCGATGCCCGCCTTCGCCACAAAGGTCGATGTACGGGCGATGCGGACAATGGGCTGCGCTCTACGGCGCGGGCCCATCTCCAGCGGGGAGTAGCCGAGTGTGGCGTCGACCGTCATGGTGAGGAGGACCGCAGGCAGCAGACCCGCCAGCAGCAAGGCGATCGTCAGGTAGAGCGTCATGGTGGCACCGTCGGCTGTGGCTCCGGATGTCGTCAGTCCGGGCTCGGTCACCGTACGGACTGGGTCCTGGAGAAGTAGGACGCGGTCGGCGCCGGGATAGGTAGTCGAGGTGGGCGCACAGCTGCCGCATGACCTCGGGCGGCAGGTCGCGGCCGGCCTCCGAGTCCTCGGGGTCGTCGGGGACGGGCGCCCGCTCTCGGAGCTGGATCCGTCTGCTGCGACGGGACTCGGTCCATCCCGGCAGTGCGCACCGCCCGACTCAGGCAACCACGCTGCCCGGACTGGATGCCAAGCCGCGAGAGCGATGGGTGGCACGGGCTCGTAGCTGTCGGTCGCAGAGGAAGGTCCAGAGAACGTTGACGCGGTGGCGGGCAAGACGTCCTCCATTCGGCCCGTAGTAATTGCCGTAGGGCGGAGTTGGGGGTGGGCTGTCAGTGCGCCTGGCGATAGTCGCGGGGCGCCAAGAGGGCGGGGCGCCCGCTGCCGAACGAGCGAGGCCAGACCCCCGCCGACCCACACGAGACTTGGAGATCCCCATGCCCTACCGCAAGGGACAGCACGTGGAGTACCGGGACCAGCAGGACGAGCTTCAGCGGGGCGAGATCCGCAGTGCCGAGGGCAGCGGGAAACAGACTCGCTACGCCGTCCAGAACGAGACGACCATGCGCGAAGACAAGGTCAGCGAGAACCAGATCGAGCGGGAGCTGTAGTAACGCCCCTACCGACGCAGCCCGTCGTTATACCGAACCAAGGTTCAACGGCGGGCTGCTGGATGTCCTGCAACAGTGGATGCCGCGCGGTAGCCGGTACGCCGGTCAGGCATAGTCGGTGTCGAGGTAATCGATGGCGGTGAATTCCACGAGCAGGTCATTCGCGCGTCGGCCCGCCGTCCTTGAAATACACCTCCTGCAATCCCTCGGCAACTGGCTCTGCACGCGACGACGAGCAGCGTTTCGTCAGCAGTTTGGGAGGCACTACGGCGGCCGGCGCGTCTCGGATGTTCACGACGACGAACAGCAGCGCCCGGTCTCTGAAGGGGCCAGCCGCCATCCTCTGAACATTCAGCGAGATGGGTGGGAGATGGTCGACGAGCCCGGGCGCCATGAGGATGCGTACGAGGCGGTGTTCAGTGCGCTGGCACACCCGGCGCGCCGACGGGTGCTGCTCACCATCTACTTCAACGGCGGATCGATGGCCGCCGGCGAGATCGCCGCGGTGTTCTCACATGCCTGGCAGACGACCACCCGCCACCTGCAGATCCTCGCGGCCGCTGGCCTGCTCAGCAGGGCACGCGACGGCCGCATGCGGATCTACCACCTCGAACGCAAGCGCCTGGGCCTCCTACGCGACTGGCTCGCGCACTTCTCCATCACGCCCGACCCCACGAAGGAGACCCCCTGACATGGCAGCTGCCACCGCACCGGTTACCCGGCCCGACACTCCTCAGCTCTTCCGCCTCAGCGTCGAGGTCGGCGACCTCGACCGGGCCATCGCCTTCTACAGCGAGCTGTTCGGCATCGAAGGCCACCGGCAGGCCGGAGCCCGCTCCTACTTCGACTGCGGGCCCGTCACCCTGTCAGTCATGGACGTCTCGGCCAATGGAACGCCGCACGCCGCGGCGAAGGCCCTGTACTTCACCGTCGAGAACCTCGAAGCCGTCTTCGCCCGCGCCAAGGTCCTCGGCTGCCTGTCCACGGAACTCGTCCACGACCAAAGCGCCGGGGCCATCGTCGTCCGTCCGTGGGGCGAGCGGTCGTTCTACGCCGATGACCCCTGGGGCAACCCGCTGTGCTTCGTCGAGCGCGGCACCGTATACGCGGGCTGACTTCCGCGGCCGTCTCACGTCCCGCTTTCTCGCCCCGCCTCATACTCCATGACGGCGGCCTTCAACTGCGGCCTGCCACGGCTGGGCCAACTCCTGTGCCAATGCCAAACAGCTCAGATGACGCCGGTAGATCCCGGTGAAGAGCCGATGCGCGAGGACCGCTCGATTGGCCTTGATCGTCACAGATGGATCATGTCATCCATCAGCGCGGACGCTTCACCCGCTATCACGCACCAACTCGTAAAGGACGCCCGCTGGCTGCACCGTCTGCCGCATCCCGCAGAGCAGATGGGGCAGAGAACTGCCGCCGCGCAACTGCTCGATGCAACCGTCCTCACCCAGGGGCCCGCCCGGCACGACCGTCACCGGGCTTCAGACTGGGCTCTGCGTGTGGTCTCCCGGCCACGTCTGCGTGCCTTGCCGGCCTCAGACCGTCTGACCGCACTGGTGCTCGCCGCGCACCACTCCCCCGGCGCCGGGCGGACCAGCATGGAAGCGGATCACCTGACCCGTACCTGCGGACTCGATCGGAACACACTGACCGCGACACTCGACCGCCTCGTGGCCGTGGACGCCGTCGGAGCATGGACCTTCGAATCGATCACGAAGGCGTGTCCTGGGACCCGCCTCGTACATGAGAACTCTGCTCCGACTCGCGTCGATGCCACCAACAGCAGCCGCGGAGGGGGCGAAAGCACATCGGACACGCTTGCCACAGAAGTGCTGCAGATGATCGCGGCAACGCCATCCCGCCCGACATCGAAGGTCACGGACTTAATCGTCGTTCTGTTGACCCGACTTGGTCCGTGCACCCTGGAGGTTCTCGGCCCCGGTTCCTGGGCCCCAGGCCCTGTCTGCCCGAACCAGGTGACCGCACGGCGGTTCAGCAGTGTGACAGCGCCCCGGTCAGTCTCATCGTTGCGCGCCCCGCATCTGCTGGCTCCTCACCCTGAAGGAAAGAGTAAGACATCACTCGACTGGCACATCAGGGCCCTACTCGTGCGTAATATCTCTAGACACTGCTGCACATTGCGGCAGTTGTGCCCTGTGGGTGTCCCAGTCAGCGCAGACGGGGCACCCTCCCCCACCCGCTCGCGGATCGGGTTCGTGGTTTTCACAGCCGTGTCCGCAAGCTGCAGAAAGGCCCATGACATGTCTGAAATTCAGGCCCACACCACAGGACTGACGTCGCAGTACATCGCCCAGGTAACGGGTGACCTTGAACGCAACGTCAAGGAGCAGAAACGTATCAGTGCGGAAATCGGGGCGCTGCAGGAGCAGTTGGGTGCCCTGCAGCACGACCACTCCGTGCTGGTGAGCATGCAGGAGGCGCTTGGCGGCGCGAGCCCCACCGGCGAGGCAGACACCACGGCCGCGCCGACCGTGCCGCGCCAGGCCACGGCCGAACCCCAGCAGAGCAAGCCAAAGAAGGCGTCCGCCACGAGTGCAAAGGCGACGGCATCCAAGAAGAGCGCCTCCAAGGCCGCGTCCGCGAAGGCGCCGTCCGCGAAGGCGCCCAAGACAGACACCAAGCCGACCCTCGTCAACCTGATCCGCGGCCACCTGGAGCAGCAGCGCGAGCCGCGTTCCGCCACCGAAATCTCCGCCGCGCTCACGCAGGCCCACCCTGACCGCGGCGTCAAGACCACCGTCGTGCGTACCGCCCTCGAAGGGCTGGTTGCCAAGAGCCAGGCTCAGCGCACCAAGCAGGGCTCGTCCGTCTTCTACACCGCGACGGCCGCCTCGGAGCCTACTGCGGCCGGCCCTCAGCAGGAGGCAGTGGCCGGCTGAGCACTCTCAGGAGCGCCCATCTCATCGCCACCAGGGGGCGGTCCGGTGGCCGCTCCGAGGAATTGTCAAGACTTGTGGATGAGGAGTGGTTGGCTGCTGGCAGGCGAAGGGACTTGAGTCTCCAGTAGGGGGAGACACAAAGGTGGGGGCATGGACGGCGACACGCTCTACTCGATCGGCGAGCTCGCTCGACGGACCGGTCTCACGGTCAAGACCATTCGGTTCTACTCCGATCGCGGAATCGTGGCGCCGACGGAACGCAGCCCGGCCGGCTACCGCCTCTACAGCATCGATGCCGTCGCACGCCTGGACCTCGTGCGGACCCTGCGCGAGCTGGGACTGGACCTTCCCACGATCCGCAAGGTCGTGGACCGCGAGATCTCGCTTCCCGAGGTCGCCGCGGTGCACGCCGAAGCACTGGCAGTGCAGATCCGCGTCCTGCGCCTGCGACGCGCGGTGCTGACGGCGGTGGCCGAGCGCGGGTCCACACTTGAGGAGACGGAACTCATGCACCGGCTGGCCCAGCTCTCCGAGGACGAACGCCGACGTCTGATCGGCGACTTCCTCGACGTCGTCTTCGGCGGTCTTGATCCCGCCCCCACATTCGCAGGGGTCATGCGCTCGATGACCCCCGAGTTGCCCGACAACCCGGAGGCGGAGCAGGTCCAGGCGTGGGTGGAGCTAGCCGAAATGTCCCTGGACCCGGATTTCCGCGCCGCCGTGCGGCGGATGGCCGAGGACCAGGCAGCCGAACAGGCCCATGGCGACACGATAGGCCCGCGCCGCGACATTGCCGCAGCCGTCCGTGACCAGGCCGGCCCGGCCCTGACCGCAGGCATCGACCCGGCCTCATCCCAGGCCGATCCGATCGTCGCGGAGTTCACGGCGCACTACGCGCATCTCCTCGGCCGCCGCGACGACGTCGAGCTTCGCCGCCGGCTGGCGACTCGGCTGGAGAGCGTGAACGACCCACGCAGGGAGCGATACCTCCAGCTGCTCGCAGTGGTCAACGGCTGGCCGGCCCCGGAGAGTCTGGCTCCAGTGTTCGATTGGTCCGTCCAGGCTCTGCGCGTCCGGACACCGCAATGACGGGGCGGTCGCAAGGCGGCATGGGGCGGACGCGCGCGGAAGTGCAGGGCCAGGCGACGGGTCCACTCAGGGGCGAGCTGGCGCGCAGCGACATCTGACCGGGGCGGTGGCCGGGTGGCCATGCCGCCGTGGGGTTCGCGGTTGCTGTTGGGCCTCAGCCGGAAGCCGGGTGGGGTCTGTGGGATCGCAGTTGCGGGTCCGTCACCCCGCCCGGGCATGCGAGCGGGTCGATCGGCCATCCAGCGCGCCGGGCACCGGCCCGGTACGCGCTCTCGTAGAAGGCGAGTACGGCGCCACGCGGGTCGGCCTCGGCACGGACCTCGTCGTACGGCAGTACGGCCAGGTGGCTGTCGTTCTGGGCGACCCAGTGCGCCGCCGCGGGCTCGAGCGGCTCCTCGGCCAGGCGCGCCGGTTCCGGAGCGGTGTAGGAGTAGAACGCGGGCGCGGGGAAGGTGTCGTCTCCGAACCAGAAGCCAAAGCTGATCACCTCCCGGGAGTACGCCTCCCGGGTGACAGGGTCCAGCTTCTGAGGCTGCTCGATGTGACGCTCGGAGAACCGGGTGTGCGCAATGTCGAAGGTGTGCCAGAAGTGGTGCACCGGGCTCACCTTCCCCGAATACCCCGCGGCAAATTCCTCCAGCACCGACGCCACCTGGCTGAGGACCCGCCAGTAGCGGTTGGCCTGCGCGGGCTCGTACGTCGCATGCTCGGCGTCCTCGGCGAACGGCCGGCCGGAGTCGGGCAGGTCGAAGGGCCTGGGCACGTCTAGCCGCACCCGGATTCCCAACGTTGCCAGCGACTCCATGACCGCGTCGTGGAAGGACGCAACGGACTGGCCGACGAGCGGAAAGGAGATCTCCCGGCCGTCCAGCGTCGAGACGACCAGCCGATGCGCGACGAAGTCGAAGTCCATCGTGAAGATCGGGTTGCCGTCGACCTGCCCCATTGGGCGCGTCGTGATACCGCGCCCCGTGAGGTGGAACGGGACATTCCACCAGTGGTTGCGCCGGGCGCTGGCGGCGAGACGGATCTTCCCGACGATCTGCGCGAAGCGCTGGAGCGTCTCCTTGGTGTCACGCCACTCGGCAAGCGGGATCGGCAGGAACAGCTCCATGGTCATCACCCTTCCCTCTGACCTTGCTGAACGGACTCGCACCGTCCCGTAGTCCTGGCACGTCCCGCCCCGTTGCCGGGGTCGCTTGTCACTCTCCCCGGCGTTCCCCGGATCGGGCTGCCCAGCTTCACCAGACCGTTGCGACGGTCTGGCGGACGAGTGCGTACGTCCCAAGGTATCGCTCGGGGCCATGGCAAGGCTCGCACCGTCCTTCCAGCAAGAGAACAGTACGGTGACCGCGGGCAACTCACTCGCCATGACACGGCGGCCCTGGAACGTTATACGTGGCCGATGGTGACCAGAACATCGTCGGCCAGGGTTACTGCCCCGTCGGCCAGCTGTACCCCGGGGTCTGACCGGCAACTGTCGTGATCTCGGCGCCCCTTGTTCCGGCCCGCAGGTCCACGCCGTGGCCCTCTCTGACGGGCCCTGGGCCGGCATCGGCTCCACCGGAGGGCACAGCACCCGTCAGCCAGCCAGGGTGACGGGTGTGGGCTTCGGGCCTGGCACCCCGTCGGCTGCTTCCATCGGGCGTCGCCCGGGCCCGCGCCCGGGGGCGGCGCGGGCCCCGGCGTGAGGGGCAGTCGTCCTGTCACAGACCGCAGACTGCACTTTCTCTGTCTACAGGGCCCGGTAGCACCCCCGCGACCTGCGGAGAGCGGTGCGGCTACGGTTGTCACTCGTCCGGGCGGTCACGGGGATGCCGACGAACCGGGCCGGCCGCGCCACGTCGTCATCGGGGGGCATGCGTATCGATGAGCAGCACCTCACAACCGGGCCTCGTGATCCCGAACGTCACCGCCGCCGACGAGAACACCGTCTGTGCGGTGATCAGCTTGCAGCAGCGGTGGGCCACCTCCGGGATCACTCCGGTGCGGCAAGCTCCAGGAGAGGCGGGCGTGAGGGCGGGGGTATGCGGACATCCGGCGTCGTGGCACCGCGGAGTAGATGCGGCCGATCGGTTCGGGGTGGCGCTCGCGGTGGTGTTGACGGTCAAGAGCGCGGGCCGCTCGCCGGTCCCGGATCCTCAGTACGCCGGGGCAGGCGCGGCATGGGCCAGGTCGGGTCCCAGCGCCAGGACCTCCACTCGGCGGCGGCCTTGAACGGGCCCGAGCGGTCGGCGAGCATCGCAAGGGCCTGGGCGCGGGCGTCGTCGACGGCCTGGTGCTCGGTGTCAGTGACGATGCCGAGCCGCCGCACGTGCGCGTACTCGTCCACGTCCTTCCACTCGTACTGGCTGAGGTCGGGGTCGATGACCAGGTCCACGGTCAGGTCGAAGGTGTCGAACCCGGCGGCGTCCCGGACGGAGGGCCGCTCAAAATTCACGTACCAGTTCCGCAGTCGGCGCCCCACCCCGTTGGAGACGAAGAAGGCGTTGACGCTGAACCAGGCGCCGGGCTGCTTCCACAGCAGCAGTTCGGTCTCCTGCCACCGGCTGTCCGCGAGTTCCCACTCCCCCGTCGCCATCGCGTCGAACGCCTCAGTGCGCACCGACCGGTCGCCGTTGGCGCGGGCCTTGGCGTACAGGGTGGGCCAGCGGGCCTCCGCCCCGGGCGCGCACGCGGTCACCAACGCCTCGCTCGTGTCGGCGATGACCCGTAACGCCTGCTCGCTCCACACCCGCCCGGAGCGGTGCACGTCGCGGCGTACGACCGTCTCCCCCGCATTGAAGCTCTCCACCACGTCCTCCTTCGCGACCGCCCGGCCGGAACGTCCGGCCGGGCAGGCACCACCACAGCGCGGCTGGGCCGGGCTGGGCAAGCTACCGCGCGGGGCGGCTTGCCCAGAGTCGACTTCGGCTTGCCCCAGCCGTCAGCGGGCAGACCGGCTCGGGGTATCGCTTGCGGCGCCGGTGCGCGTCGTCGACGCCGATCTCGTACCAGGGCTCGCGAGTTCGGCGGCGAGGGGTTCTATGTGGGCGATCGCACCGGGCTGGGTCAGGCACCAGCGCGAGACCACGAACTGCATCATCGGCTACGGCTAATTCGGTCGCCCCGACCAGTGGGACACACTGCTCGTACCCACAGCGCAGGACAACCGGCAGGAACCGACGACAAGCGACTGAGACATCCCCTACTCACGCCCGTGTGGGCTGAGTCTTTTTCGGGATAACTCCACCCGGTTTCAGGGCTTTCCCGGAGTGTGCTGAGGTGTCCGCCGCCCGTACGGGCGTGTCAACGTCCCTACGCATCAAGGGTTTCGCGGCGTGCGCGGCGATGCTCGCCGCCACCGCGACGACCACCGCCGCCCCGGACTCGTTCGCCCGCTTCCACGGCCAGCACGTCGACTGGCACGCCTGCGCCCTCGGCGCCGGCGACGAGGTCGGCCAAAAGCTGGACGCCGCCGGCGCCGACTGCACCGACATCACCGTGCCGCTCGACTACGCCGACCCCGGCGGTCGCACCATCACCGTCGCCATATCCCGCCTGAAGGCCACCGACACCGCCCACCGCGTCGGCCCGCTGCTGCTCAACGACGGCGGACCGGCCGGCCCCAGCCTCCACGTGCCACTGACCAAGTCGGAGGTGATGGGAGAGGTCGCCGACCGCTACGACCTGATCGGCATGGACCCGCGCTTCGTCGGCCGGAGCACCCCGCTGGACTGCGGCTGGGACCTCGGCTCCGCCCTCTTCCGCTCCCGCGCCGAACCGAAAACCAACTTCGCGCCCGACTCCCCGATCCGCCAGTGGACCGAATACCCGGCCAAGGCAGCGTGACAAGCCACTAGAGACACTCGATGGCCGACTGGCTTCCGCGCGCGAGACCAGGGCCGGACGCCGACCCGAAGTAACGACGCGACCTGGAGCGGACCCAGCGGTACCCAGTACGAGCTGTACAGCAGCAGTGCGCTGCTCTACTCGTCTCCGCAACCCGAAGCCGTCTATGGCGCACGAGTGGTGAGTGCCGCTACGACGCACGCCAGCTGGTCGCACTCCTCATCGCAGGACTACGCCAGCCAGGCTGACCGGGGCGGACGCGCGACGGCAAGGTCCAGGAAACTCCGCCCAGCATCTCCTCGACGCCGCGCAGTCGCTCCTTCCACTCGCTGACCGCATCCCAGGAACCGAACACCATCGAGCCCAGAGGGCAACTGGGACAGTTCGGCGAGCGTGTGGGCTGCCCTGGTCGCGGAGGTCAGCGCGGAGCCGAGGTTCCTCTGCTCCTTGATGTTTGGAGGGATGGAGAGTTCGCTCTCCTCCTTGCCAGCCGCGACCAGTTCTTTCCGGGCGGCGGCGACGGTCTCCTCGGCCAGCTTGGTGGCGGCGTACCATGGCGTAACCCGTTGCACGACCCCGACCGGACAGCAACCCTGCCCGGGCGCCGAACGGGACAAAGATCGGCCGGATGCCCGGGGCCATGGCCAGGCCGAGACGGCGCCGACGCCTGCTGACCCAATCACTGACCCGCCGCGCCCCAGCGAGGTGTGACGGCCCTCGCACAGTGGGTAGAGCGGGAAGGCGCGGACCGGCCAGTACCGCGCGGCCACACCGAAGAAATCGAGGCGCAGCCGAGAGAGGCAGCCGTTCCGGCCTCATCGCCCCCCACGCCTCCGGTTCGGTACCGCCGGCGCAGCAATAGCCTGAACACGACCACTCCCGGCGCGGCCCGGTCCGAAACGCATGACAACCGGACTCGCTATTTTGCGGAAGGAACGAGATCTGCATGAGCGCACCACCGCTACCCGGGTTTCTCGGTAACATCGCACCGATCCTGGAGCACTGGGGCTACTGGGCCGTAGGCGGCCTGATCTTCGTGGAGGACTTCGGCATCCCCGTCCCCGGCGAGACGATCCTGATCGCCGCTGCCGTGTATGCGGGGGCCGGGCAGCTCAACATCATCGCCGTCATCGCCATCGGCGTCCTCGCTGCCATCCTCGGCGACAACGTCGGCTACCTCATCGGCCGCACCGGAGGACACGCCCTGGTGCAGCGCTACGGCAGGTACGTCTTTCTCCCGCCCGAACGGTACGAGAAGGCCGAGAAATTCTTCACCCGCCATGGCGGGAAGGTCGTCACCGTCGCGCGCTTCGTCGAGGGGCTGCGCCAGGTCAACGGCATCATCGCCGGTGCCGCCGAGATGCGCTGGACCCGCTTCGTCGCCTTCAATGCGCTCGGGGCGGCACTGTGGGTCGGCTTGTGGGCGGGCGTCGGCTACTTCGCCGGCAACCACATCACCACCATCTATACCGAGGTCAACCGATATTCGACCTATCTCCTCATCGCCCTCGGCGTGCTGATTCTCGCACTCGTGGCCCGCGCCGTTGTGAGCCGCCGTCGCGCGGCGGGCTGATCATCCCTTCCGCATCAAGGTCTTTGGATCCGGCGACAAGCATCCGCGCTGGTCACAGCCTCCGAGGCGATGTCCTCGGCCAGCGGATACGGCTCTCGCCAGCAGTAGGCGCGCGCGTCATGTGAGCTGCGCGGACCGCGCGTCACCGGGGTCTGGTGAGGCCGGACTCGAGATCGCTCACGGAATGTGTACCAGAACCATTTCCCGTGAACATCTGCGAGTGCGGTGATCGCCAACTACTGTCGAAACTCGGTTCTGGCACAGATCTCGGGGAGCGGTCGCGGAGAGTTACTGATGTCTTCTCGGCAACGTGACGGCTGCGGTGAGTGACGGGTGTGGGTGCTCGCTCGCGGCCTGCCTTTTGATCTTCTTGATCGCCGGCGACCGGTACTCGAGGCTGCCGGTTCGCAAGGGAGGGGTGCGGCGTGGGGCGGGTGCGTACGGCGGGCGGGCGACGGCGGCACGGCATGATCGACGCCGCACAGGCCGCGTTGTGCGTTCTGGTCGTGGGCGGAGCCGCGCTGGGAGCACTGCTGCTGCACCCCGGCACGGGTCTGTTCGTCAAGGGCCGCGGGCCGCTCGGCGGCAACCCCGTCCTTGTGGTCGGCCTCGCCCTGATGTCACTCCTCGGCGGCTTCGCACTGCGCGGGAAGTACCTGGAGCAGGTCGGCGTCTCCGCCTCGTTCATCACTGGGCAATCCGTCCACGTCGACGGCGGCTGGCTGCTGCACTGAGACCGTCAATAAGCAAGGAGACAGACCGACATGATCGAACGAGTCCGCGCCGTCCTCGTCACCGCTGACGACACGATGCTGGTCATCCGCCGCACCAAGCCCGATATCCCCGAGTACTGGGTACTGCCCGGCGGCGGCGTCGAACCCAGCGACGACTCCCGGGAAGCCGCCCTCCACCGGGAGATCCACGAGGAGATCGCAGGGAAGGCCGACATCATCCGCCTCCTCCACACGATGGAGTCCGACGACGAGCGTCAGCTCTTCTACCTCGCTCGCATCGCGACCTGGTCCTTCGATGACCGCACCGGTCCCGAGTTCAGCGCCGAGGGCCGCGGCGAATACGCGCTGGAGGAGATCCCGCTGACCGTGGAGGGGCTCGACGGCATCGACCTCAAGCCCGAAGAGATCGCCCACGTCCTGCGGGGAGCCATCAGTGCCGGAAGCCTCGGAGGCGAGGCATCGCTCTGAGCCTTCGAGCACGTCAACACACCGCTGGGGCCGGCACTGAGATGAGTTGGCCCTGGTGGCGTTCCCATGCACTGCTGGCTTAGCACCGTGTTGATGTCGGAAGGACTTGGCGGAGATCCGGGCAGCGAACCGCGCCCGCGGCTCCTGAGGTCGAGCGGCGACCGCTACTGGACCAGCCGGAGCACCGGCCTCTGGCGCCCAGCAGGTCCTGCACCCTCTTGCTTGTCCAGGCGAGTTCATGCGCCAGTTGGGGAACCGAGAGGCCCGCTTCCTTGGCAGCCAGGTCGAAGGCTTGTCTGAGTAGCGAAGGCTGTTCACCGGGGAAGTTCGAGACCGATTCCGCGGTGAAGCCGGGCTGGCCGTCGAGAGCGCGTAGGCGTTGATACGTCCTGCTGGCGGTGGCGTCGGAAATCAGCCCCAGCTCGCGGCAGCGGTAGACGAGCGAGTGGAGGGAGACTCCCCAGACTCCTCTGAGCTCGGCCAGCCGTGCAAGATCCATTCGCCGAGGCAGGAGCGGCAGGATGCTGTCCTGAGGGGTCAGGAACTCGGCCGCGAAGGCGTCTGCCTCCTTTTCCTGGCGGCTGTCACCGGTGGCATCGCCGTGAAGCACAAGGTGGCCCAGCTCATGGGCGGCTGTGAACCGGTGCCGATAGATGTCATCGACCCGGTTGGCGGTCAGAACGACGAGCGGCCGCGCGGCCCGGGTGGAGAAGGCGTCCACGCTCGCGGCGGAAGGATCACTTGCAGGTGGCATGACCACCACGATCCCGTGGGATTCCATCCGCCTCCAGGGCCGTCGCCGAGGCCCCAGCGCCTGCGCAGCTCGCGGGCGGCGGACGCGGGGTCGGTAGACAGCTCCTCGCCGGGGTGGACCTCCCCGCCAGCGAAACCGGGCAGATCGACGAGAGGCAACTGGATCCGCTGTTCCAGCGCGTACGTAAGCTCCCAGACCTGCTCGGCGAAGGCGAGCGCACGCTCTCGCTGGGACTTCGGTGTGCTGCGCACGCCGCCGGCACCGAAACTGCCGGATCATCCGGCCTACCAGCAGATCATGGCGGTGTTCACCGCGGCCGACCATCCGCTGCGGGCCCGGCAGGTGTGCG
>NZ_JBHVFF010000228.1:0-14336 GCF_042801895.1 Streptomyces sp. NPDC057543
CTGGTGGGCTATCTCGTCCGCGCCCATGCGCCGCTGTGCCGGACCCCACGACTCCGTGTCGGGAGGTGTCAGCGGCGCCGGATCGGCGCCGTCGGCATCCGGGTCCGACAACGGATCGTGCGGGGCGGCCAGCCCCGGAGCGGCGACCCTCACCGCGAGAGGCCAGCCGGGCAGAGCGCAGACCACCGAACGGTCGTCGGGGGAGAGGTCGTACTCCATTCCGCAGTCCCAGGCCGCGATGGCGACCGCGACCAGCGACACGTCCTCGACGACGACGGTCCACCGCGCACCATCGCCGCCCTGGCCGAGTACCAGTCCATACCCTTCGGCGTACGGTTCGAGGGCGAGCGCCGCGCACGCGGCGGGGTAGTCGTCGCCGAGCACGCTCGGAAACTGTGCCGGTGTCAGCAGCACCGCGGTCAGCACATACAGTGCGTCGTCGTCCGCGACTGCGTCCCTCGTGCCGGTCACGGCACCCTCCTCGTCCGTCATGGTTGTCCGTCGGCGCACCTTAACCAGTCGGTAACCCACTCGTCGAGGCCCTGACACGGCAGGACGCGGGGCCCGCGGCAGGGCGGACGGCGCTCCTCAGTCGAGTGGCAGACCGAGCAGCGTACGGGCCACTGTCTGCGGCGACTCGTCGCGCTCGCGGGCCAGCGCGATGACGGCCCGGCAGGCCAGCTCATTGATGCCGAAGGAGAGCGCCTCGGGCGACACCCAGCCGCTCGCCTCGTCGATCCGCGACTGATCCTCCTCGACGGATGCCGAGACATACGTGGCGGCTGCCTCGAACAGGTTGTGCTGCTTGCGCCGGTCCTGATCGAGAGAGGCTGTGGGCCGTTCGCCCTTCCGGTCCGGTGACACAACCTTCCGGAGACTGCCGAATATATCGATCATGGAGACCGTCCTCCCGAGGACCTGTGAATCACGGCGTGCTCGAACAACATCTGGTCGAACGTCACCTGCTCGTCCAGCGCTTGCTCGTACAACCTACGGTGTTCCCCGCCGACGTAGAGTTGGACCACCGACCGAGGCAAGGGGGCAGCGCGATGAAGCGGTACGACCGGCTGAGGGAGATTCAGCGCCTCGATCCGGAGCGGGACTTCCTCCGTATCTATCGGATCACGGCAACCTACGAATTCCCCTGGGACATCACCCGCGCTCTCGAACTGGCCCTGTACCGAACCTATGCCGTCCCGAGCATCGGACGACTCCTCGCCGAAACCACCGAACTGACGGACCGTTCGCAGAAGCGCTACGACGACACCGCACTACTCCTCGACACGGTCGTCGAGCACGGCTTCGACAGCACCCCGGGGCGCACGGCGATCCGCCGGATCAATCAGATGCACCGCAGCTACGACATCAGCAATGACGACATGCGTTATGTGCTGTGTACCTTCGTCGTCACCCCGAAGCGGTGGCTCGACAGCTACGGCTGGCGCCGGCTGTCCGACCACGAAGTGCGGGCGTGCGCCGTCTACTACCGGACCCTGGGCGCCCATATGGGCATCAAGGACCTGCCGGAGACGTATGAGGATTTCGAGCGCACCCTCGACAGCTACGAGGCCGAGCACTTCGGCTGGGACGAAGGGGGACGCCGCGTCTCCGATGCCACGCTGGACCTCATGAGCTCCTGGTATCCACGCCCCTTCGCGCCCGTCGCGCGGCACGTGGCCCTCGCGCTTCTCGACGATTCCCTGCTGCGGGCGTTCCGGTACGAACGCCCGGGCTCCGCTACCCGTAACCTCACTCACGGCGCCCTGCGCCTGAGGGCACGGGCCGCACGACTGCTGCCGCCACGTGCCACCCCGCACTACGCCCGGCAGAATCCGGAGATCAAGGGCTACCCGGACGGCTACGACGTGGCCGGGCTCGGTACGTTCCCCAGCCCGGGCTTCCGCGGCTGTCCGGTAGTGCACCACGGGCGTCCCGACGCCCCGGTCGAATGAGGAGCCGAGCGAAGAGTCGAGCGAGCGGTCGAGCCGGCAGCCGATCGGTCAGGAAGTGAGCGGGGCGGCAGGGCGCAAGACCGTCAGTGCGTCCGTACGGAGAGGGCGAGGAATCGGTCGTCCTCGTCGGTGTAGGTATCGAGCCGCCAGCCCGACCGCGCCAGCAGGGGACGGAGGTTGTGCTCGGCGCGCAGATCGTCGTCCGTGATCCGGCGGCCGTGGCGCGCCGCCAGAGCGGCCCGCCCGATGGGGTGGAAGAGGGCCAGTAGTCCTCCCGGCCGGACCACTCGCGCCAATTCCGCCAGGTCCGGTCCGGGATGGGACAGATGGGAGATCAGCCCGGCCCCGAACACCACGTCGAGCGACCGCGACCGCAGGGGAAGGCGGGCGACATCGGCGAGGAGCAGAGCTCCGCTGTGGTCTCGCCCCGCCCGTACCGCCGCCTCCAGCATCGCTGCCGTGAGGTCCATGCCCAGTACCGTGCCCCGCGGTCCCACGGCCGCGCGCAGAGCGGGCAGTGCCCGGCCCGTACCGCAGCCGGCGTCGAGCACCGCGTCACCGGGGCCCAGCCCGAGTGTGCCGACGGCGGAGGCGTAGGCAGGCCCGTCGTCGGGAAACCTGGTGTCCCAGTCTGCCGCACGCGCCGTGAAGAACTTCTGGACGTGTGTGTGATCATCGGTCATACGGACATGATCGCGCAGTTGCCGAGGGGGCGGAACAGAGCGAAACATCGGGAAATGGGGTGCATGTTCGAGCACCCTTTGATCGTTGGGGAACATCTCTCTGTCATATTTCAGCAGCTTTCGAAATGCGCCCCAGGCGCGCGCTCCCACCGCGACTAGCGTCCTCGATCCATGGGACACCTGGACCACGCCACCTTCGGCTGGCTGACACCTGCGCTGTCGTACGCGATGGCATGCATCGGCGCCGCACTCGGACTGAGCTGCACCGTGCGGGCACTCGACACGACCGGTCGTTCGCGCCGCAACTGGCTGATCACAGCCGCATCCGCCATCGGCTCGGGCATCTGGACGATGCACTTCGTCGCGATGCTCGGTTTCGGCGTGAGCGGCACAGACATCCGCTACAACGTGGCGCTGACCTTCCTCAGCCTGCTCGGCGCCATGGTGGTGGTCGGCGGCGGAGTCTTCGCCGTCGGCTACAGCCGCGACCGGACCAGGTCGCTGTTGCTCGGCGGATTCGCCACCGGACTCGGCGTCGCCAGCATGCATTACCTGGGAATGGCGGCGCTCCGCCTGCACGGCACGATCCACTACGACCCGCTGCGCGTCGCGCTCTCCGTCGCCATCGCTGTCGTCGCCGCGACGGCGGCGCTCTGGGCGGCGCTCAACATCAAGTCCACCCGGTCCGTCGCACTGGCCTCGCTCGTCATGGGCGCGGCGGTCAGCAGTATGCACTACACCGGAATGCTGGCAGTCTCGGTGCAGGTCACCCCCTCGGCCAGGGACCTTGCCGGGGCCACGACCATGCAGTTCATCTTCCCCCTGGCCGTCGGTCTCGGCTCGTACCTCTTTCTGACCTCCGCGTTCGTCGCGCTCTCCCCGACCGCCCGGGAACGCGCCGCCTACGTCTACGCCGAACGCGCCGCAGGACCCGCCGAGGCGGACTCCACCG
Source organism: Streptomyces sp. NPDC057543 (assembly GCF_042801895.1). NCBI lineage: Bacteria > Bacillati > Actinomycetota > Actinomycetes > Kitasatosporales > Streptomycetaceae > Streptomyces > Streptomyces sp. NPDC057543. Next base: position 3,588 of record NZ_JBHVFF010000228.1, read on the forward strand.
AGGCCGGACCACACGGATTCACCGGGCGGGTTCCCGTCTCCCGGCCACGACGCGGTGGACCGAGCGACCGCGACACATGGCCCGCCACTACGCCCTGACACCACGGCGCCCGACTTCGTCACGCGTGCCACCACCGCGCCGGACATCACCACGCCCCGGCGCCTGTGCACCCGGCCGACCGACACCGGCCCCGGCGCCGGCGACACACCCAGCTCCACACCCGGAACGAGGAGGCCATGCGCCCACCCCGCACGACCCTGGAAACCGGTGCGACGGCCACCGTCCGGCCCACCGCGCTGCCGACGCGTGGACGCCGCGCTCACGCGGGGCCGCCTGCCGACGAGAGCGCCGAGGACGTACAGCTGCTGCTGACACACGACCCATCCGCGCCACGCGGGCGGTGGACGCTGCGTCCCAGGACGGTACGCGCCAAGATCATCTCGCTGCTGATGGTGCCGGTCGTCTCGCTGCTCGCCCTGTGGGGCTTCGCCACGGTCACCACCGCCCAGGAAGTGGCACGCCTGCGCCAGTTGCAGCGGGTCGACGGCGAGGTCCGGGCCCCGATATCCAGCGCCGTCGCGGCACTCCAGAGCGAGCGCCGGGCGGCCGTGCTGCAGACCGCCGCCCCCAGCAGCCCACAGGCCGCCGCACTGGAGCGGCAGGCCAGGCGTACCGACACCGCGCTCGCCGCACTGCGCCTGGACAGCGACCACACCATCGCCGACACCGGCAACCTCCCGTCCGCCGTCGCCGACCGGCTCGACCGGTTCCTGGCCCTCACCCACCGACTGCGCACCGACACGAGCGGGGCGGGAGACGAGCGCACCGTGTACGAGCGGTACACCGAGGCCATCTCCGCAGCGTTCGGCGTCTCCGGCGCCCTCACCGGAATCCAGGACGACGCACTCGGCTCCGACGCCCGCGTCCTGCTCGAACTCGCCCGCGCCGACGAGATGCTGGCCCGCGAAGACACCCTGCTCGCCACGGCCGCCCGCACCGGAACGCTCAAGGGCGGCCAACTGCGCCTGTTCACCGAAGCGGTGGCCACCCGGAGGACCCTCGCGGAGACCGCCGGTGCGGATCTCCCCGCCACCGAGGGCGCCACCTGGCAGAGGCTCGCCACCGGGGACGCGTACCGGCAGCTCCGGTCCGCCGAGGACAAGGTGCTCGCCGCACCCGCCGGACGCCAGGCGGCACAGGCGGTGCCCGTGACCGACTGGGAACGAGCGGCGGCCCGCGTGCGGAGGGAGCTGCGCACCATCGACACCACCGCCGGACAACGCGCCGCCGACCGGGCGAACCCGCTGGCCCGCGGACTGCTCAGCCCGTCCGGAGCCGCAGTCCTCTTCGGCTGCGCCGCCGTCGCCGCATCCCTGGTGATCTCCGTACGCATCGGCCGCGCGCTCGTCGTCGAACTGGTCAGCCTCCGCAACAGCGCCCTGGAGATCGCCCGACGCAAACTGCCCCGCGCCATGCGACGGCTACGGGCGGGCGAGGAACTCGACATCGCGGCCGAGGCCCCACAGGGCCCGGCCAGCCACGACGAGATCGGCCAGGTCGGCGAGGCACTCGGCACCGTGCACCGGGCAGCCCTCAGTGCCGCCGTCGAACGAGCCGAACTCGCCGACGGCATCTCCGGGGTCTTCGTCAACCTCGCCCGCCGCAGCCAGGTACTGGTCCACCGTCAGCTCAACCTCCTCGACAGCATGGAGCGCAGGGCCGACGACCCGGACGAGCTGAGCGACCTCTTCCGGCTCGACCACCTCACCACCCGGATGCGACGGCACGCCGAGAGCCTCATCATTCTGTCCGGTGCGGCGCCGGGACGGGCCTGGCGGATGCCCGTACCGCTGACGAACGTCGTACGCGCCGCCGTCTCCGAGATCGAGGACTACGCCCGGGTGGAAGTACGGCAACTGCCCGACGCCGCGGTGAAGGGCACCGCCGTCGCCGACCTCACCCATCTGCTCGCCGAACTCATCGAGAACGCCGCACAGTTCTCGCCGCCCCACACCAAAGTGCGCGTCAACGGCGAGCCCGTGGGCAATGGCTACGCCCTGGAGATCGAGGACCGCGGCCTGGGCATGGGCAACGAACTCCTCGGCGAGGCGAACCGGCGCATCGAGCAGGCGGAGGCGCTCGACCTCTTCGACAGCGACCGGCTCGGCCTCTTCGTCGTCAGCCGGCTCGCCGTACGGCACCACATCAAGGTCCGGCTGCGCACCTCCGCGTACGGCGGAACGACCGCCGTGGTTCTGCTCCCCACGTCACTGCTGCAGAGCGCACTCCCGGCGGCCGAGGAGCCGGCCGTGCCGGGGAACGCCTCGGTCGAGTGCCGGGACGACCGGGACCGTCCGCCTTTCGGACCCGGATCCGGTCCTCGCGCGGTGCGACCGCGGACCACCGCCTTTCCCGCGCCGGTACCCGTACCCGCGCTCGAATCCCGTACGGAGCAGGCTGCCGCGGTCACCTCGCTGCGCGGGCGTCCGGGCAATACGGCCGAGCACGGGCCCGGGGCCCGGACGGACGCGCAGTCCGACGAGGGCAACCTGCCGCGCCGGGTGCGCCAGGCCAACCTCGTCCCGCAACTCCGCGAGGAGCTCCGCCCCGACGAGCCGCCACGCGGCGACGACAACGGCGGCCCCCCGGAGCGCACCCCTGAGCAGGCCCGGGACCGCATGACCGCCTACCGCAACGGCTGGGTGCGCGGCGGCGGCACCGTCCCCGGCACTTCCGATTCCCGCCCCGGCACCACCACCGCCGACACCAGCGACCCCCGTCCACGCAGCGAAGGAGACCACGCATGATCGCGAACGAGAGGACCGGGGGACGCCACACCTCGGGTGAACTCGACTGGCTGCTGGACGATCTGGTGGCACGGGTCGGCGACGTCCGCCACGCCGTCGTGCTCTCCGGCGACGGCCTCGCGGTGGGCGCCTCCAGTGCCCTCAGCCGCGAGGACGCCGAGCATCTCGCCGCGGTGGCCTCCGGATTTCACAGCCTGGCCAAGGGTGCGGGACGCCATTTCCGCGCCGGGAACGTACGCCAAACCATGGTCGAGATGGACGAGGGCTTCCTGTTCGTCGCCGCGGCGGGCGACGGATCGTGTCTCGCGGTACTCAGCACGGCCTTCGCCGACATCGGGCTGGTCGCCTACGAGATGGCCCGGCTGGTCAAACGCGTCGGAGAGCATCTGCGCACCCCGCCGCGGTTCGCCGCGCCCGCGTCGACCGTCGTCTGAGCGGGCGGAGACGGCCGTGTCCATGACCGACGGGGGGCCTGGAGACACCCCGCTGACCCCGGGCCCGCACGCACACACCAGCAGCCAGTGGTACGACGCCGAAGCCGGCCCGCTGGTCCGCCCGTACGCGGTGACGGGCGGCCGGACCGAACCCGGCCCTGCCGGTGTGCGGTTCGATCTGATCGCACTCGTCACCCTCGACGACAACCCGCCGGACGGCTCCGAGGAATCCCTGCTCGGCCCGGAACACCGGGCCATGCTCACGCTCTGCCGGTCGGAAACCCAGTCCGTCGCGGAACTCTCCGCCGACGCCGACCTTCCGGTCGGAGTCGTACGCGTACTCCTCGGCGATCTGCTCGAAGCCGGCTATGTGCGGGTCAGCCGCCCCGTACCGCCCGCGCAGCTGCCGGACGAACACCTCCTCCGTGAGGTGATCAACGGCCTGCGGGCCCTGTAGGGGCACCCCTGCGACGCGACCGGTCCCACGGTAGACGGAAAACACGGTCCGCTCTCCTCGACCCGGCGGAGAGAGGGGAGAGCGGACCGCGCTCAACGTCCGTACGCTTCCTCCGGGTCAGACATTGACGCCGTAGTCGGACGCGATACCGGCCAGGCCCGAGGCGTAACCCTGGCCGACCGCCCGGAACTTCCACTCCGTGCCGTGCCGGTACAGCTCGCCGAAGACCATGGCGGTCTCCGTCGAGGCGTCCTCGCTGAGGTCGTAGCGAGCCAGCTCGACGCCGTTCGCCCGGTTCACCACGCGGATGAACGCGTTGCGGACCTGGCCGAAGCTCTGCCCACGGCTTTGCGCGTCATGGATGGAGACCGGAAAAACAATCTTGGCGACATCGGCTGGGACAGCCACCAGATCGACGTTGATGGACTCGTCGTCGCCCTCGCCCTCACCGGTCAGGTTGTCACCGGTGTGCTGGACCGAACCGTCCGGGCTCGTCAGGTTGTTGTAGAAGACGAAGTGCAGGTCGGAGAGGACCTTGCCGGCGTCCGAGCACAGCAGCGCACTCGCGTCCAGGTCGTGATCCGCACCAGTCGTCGTCCGTACGTCCCAGCCCAGGCCGACCGTCACTGCGGTCAGGCCGGGCGCTTCCTTCGACAAGGAGACGTTGCCACCCTTGGCCAGGGTCACACCCATGAACTTCCTCCATTGATCCAGTGGTCCAGCGATTCGATGATGCGGTGATCAGCACTTCTTCGGCCGTCACCCGGGTCAACGATGCTGCCGCGCCCGTGGTTCCCTTGCTTGCGCAATTCCTGAAGTAACAAGCTGCGAGGAGTGTTCCACGTCGGCGAGCCGGGGTCTCACGCGTGCGGGTCGGTCCCAGGACTCGCATCGGTCTCTTTCATGTCCTACGTCCCACTCTTCAGGATCCACATGGATTTGCCCAGGGCGCGGGCCGTGACCGGCAGCCTTTTCGAGCCGAACCGCTCGCCTGCGGACCGCCCATACGACCGCCCGCCGGAAACGGCACCGCGACGCTCAGAGAGGTGCCCGAACCATCCCAAGCCGGAGCGTGGGGTGACGGGGAGCCGCGAAGCCGTACGACGCGTACAGAGCGGCGCCGTCCGCCGTGGCGTTCAGATCGACCACCGTGACATCGGCCTCGTCACGGAACCAGGTGAGCAGGGCGTCGAGGCAGACACGCGCATGCCCGCGGCGGCGCCGGCGGGGATCGGTGCTGACGTTGAAGACACGCCCCTGCAGTCCGCTCGGATCCGCCGGGCTGGGGGCATGCGCATCGCAGGTCCCGACCGCACTGGCGACCGTGCCGAACCCGGGTTCGTCGACCAGGAACGCGGCGAACGTGGCGGGATGACGCAGCCGCTCGGTGAACCACTGCGCCGAGACCGCCCGCCACGGGGCGTCCGCACCGCCCGTCTCCAACCCCATGTCGGCCAGCATCAGCCCCCGCAACCGCACCAGCGCGGGCACATCGTCGAGCGTGGCACGGCGAGCACGCACCACGTGCCCGCCGTCGATGCCCGCACCCGAGCCTGCGGCCGGGTGGTCGACGCGCGAGGTGGTCATGAGTACCTCCACTTCCGTTCGTAGCGGGCACGGGCGGCCCACAGGCCGTATGCGTACAGGGCCAGGACTGTGGCGAGCAATAGGTAATAGAGCGGCGGCAGGGCGCTCATGCCGAGCAACGGGCCGAGTGGGGTGAGCGGCAGCAGCAGCCCGACCACGGCAAGACCCGACGCGGCCGCGCGCAGCGGACCACCGCTGCGATCCTCGGCCGTGCGACGGCCGGTACGCAGCAGCAGCATCACCAGAGCCTGGGTGAGGAGGTTCTCGGTGAACCATCCGGAGTGGAAGGCCTCCTGCCCGCCCGCTGTCGCCGAGCCGTGCAGCGCGAAGGCCAGCACGGCGAACGTCGCCAGGTCGGCGGTGGCGTTCAGCAGACCGAAGCCCGTGATGAAGCGGAGGAAGTCGCGCGGACGCAGCACCGTGGGCCGCCGCAGCACCGAGGGTGCGGGCCGGTCGAAGGCGAAGGCGAGCTGTGCCACGTCGAAGCACAGGTTCTGCACCAGGACCTGTGCCGGAAGCATCGGCAGGAACGGCAGCATCAGCCCTGCGGCGAGCATCGCGATGACGTTGCCGAGGTTCGACGAGAGCGTGATGCGCAGATACGTGGCGATGTTCCCGCTGCAGTGCCGGCCCGCCGTGATCGCGTGGTCGATGGCCACGAGATCTTTTTCCGCGAGCACCACATCGGCGGTCTCCCGCGCCACATCGACCGCGTTGCGCGGGCAGATGCCGACATCGGCCGCGTGCATCGCGGGCAGATCATTGACACCGTCGCCGAGGAATCCGGTGGTGTGCCCGAAGCCGCGCAGCGCGGCGACGATCCGGGCCTTGTGCTCGGGCGTGCAGCGGGCGAAGACCGTGGCCCGGTCGGCGGCCTGCGCGAGTTGCGCGTCCGACAGCGCGTCGATCCGTTCCGCGGAGAGGACCTCGCCCGGGTCGAGGCCCAGATCCCGGCATGCGCGGGCGACGGTCCCCGGATCGTCGCCGCTGAGGACCTTCACGGCGATGCCCCGGTGCCCCAGTACGGCCAGCGCTTCCGCCGCGCTCGGGGTGAGCGCGTCCCGCAGGGTGACGAAGCCGAGGAAGGCCAGCCCCTGTTCGTCGGCCGTCGTGTAAGGACCGAGCCGGGCGGGCCGTTCGGTACGCGCCACCGCGAGCAGCCGCAGACCGTTCCCGGCCTCACGCGCGGCCAGGGCCTTCAGCCGGTCCCGTTCGGCATCGTCAAGGGCGCACCGGTCGAGCACTGCTTCCACCGCCCCCTTCGTCACGAGGGTGTGCGTACCGAGCCTGCCGGGGGTGCGGACGACCGCGGTGGCGAGGCGCCGCACCGGATCGAACGGCACCGCGGCCACGCCGTCGTACGCGGAGAGTTCCTCCCCCTGGTCTTCGGCCGCGTCCAGAACCGCCTCGTCGAGTGCGTCGGGTGCGGGCAAATCGGCGAGCTGCAGCGTCCACAGGGCGTTGACCCCGGCCCAGTGCAGCACCTCCGGATCGGACCGGTCTGCTCCGTTCAGCGTCCGTTCGACGACGGGCCGGTCCTGGGTGAGTGTTCCGGTCTTGTCCAGACACAGCACATCGATCGCCCCGAGATCGTGCAGTGCGGGCAGCCGCTTGACGATCACGCCCCGGTTGCGGGCGAGCAGCGAAGCGCCTCTGGCCAGCGCCGTCGTGACGATCACCGGCAGCATCTCCGGAGTCAGTCCGACGGCCACCGCGACGGCGAACGGCAGCGTCTCCAGACCGCGGCCGCGCAGTGCCGCGTTGGCCATCAGCACCAGCGGCGGCGTGAGCAGCATGAACCGGATCAGCGTCCAGGAGATCCCCTGCACCGAACGGTCGAAGGCGCTCGTGCTGCGGCGGCGAGCGGAACCGTCGTACGCGGCGGCGAACCGGGTGCCGGCACCCGTGGCGGTCACCACCGCCGTACCGCTGCCGGAGGCCACGCTGCTGCCCTGGAAACACAGCTCGGGTCGCCCGAACGGCCCGGCCCCGCCGGAGGGCCTGGCGTCGGCCGTGAGGTATCGGTCCGGTGTATCGACGGGTTGTTTGGGGACCGGCGCCGACTCACCGGTGAGGGCCGACTGATGCACGGTCAGGCCGCTCGCGCGCAGCAGCCGCACATCGGCGGGTACGAGGTCCCCCGGGCCGAGCCTGATCACATCGCCCGGCACCAGCTCCCCGACCGGCAGCTCGCGTGGCAGCGGCGCGTCATCCGGGCCGGCCCGGCGCAGCACGGTCGCGGTGGTCGCCACCAGCTCCCGCAGGGCAGCCGTCGATCGGTCGGCCCGATGCTCCTCCGCGGAACGCAGGAGACAGCTGACGACCACGAGCACCAGCGTCACCGACGCTGTGCCCCACGAGGCCACCGCTGCCGAGACCAGGCCCAGACAGAGGAGCACCGAGGTGAAAGGATCCCGCAGGCTGCGAAGGAAACGGCGAGGCCAGGACACCGGACGCCAGGCCGGCAGGGTGTTCTCGCCGAACCGCGCCAGCCGTTCCTCCGCCTGCCCCTCCAGCAGCCCCCGCGGCCCGCTGTCCAGCGAACGGAGAACCTGCAAGGAGGTCGGGGCGGCGCTCGGCGACGTGGGTGGCGCGACATCGGCGGAGGCGCTCCGAGCGGCCGCCGCGCCCGCTATCGGCACGACGACGGCGGACGAGCGGTCGGGCGCGGTGCTGCCGGGATCTGCGGCGGCACTGCTCTCAGGCACCGAGCCCACGGAGGCGTACGGGCTGCTCGGGCGTGTGTCCGGCGCGTTCGGCGAGCTGGCCGACCATCAGCCGTACCACCGTCACCACATCGGGGTCGTCGACCAGGTACACCTGTCGGCGGCCTTCGCGCCGTGACCGTACGAGACCGGCCAGTTTCAGCTTGGTCAGATGCTGGCTCACCGAGGGAAGGGTGCCGCCCACCCGGTCCGCGAGACCGGTGACATCGCTCTCGCCCTGGGACAGGGCCCACACGATGTGCAGCCGCGCAGGCGTCGCCAGCAGGCCGAAGGCGGCAGCCGCCTCCACCAGTACCTCCGCGGGCGGATCCTCGAAACCGCCGCCGGCAGCTGTCGACACTCTAGCTCTCCCTGTCCGCGTGGGCTGCTTCCCGCACCCGAAGTACCCAGTGTAGGCGCCGGGCGGTTGGGGGCCGCAGGCCCCGTGCCCCCGGGACGCGCGACCCTTGTGCGCGGGCCCGCGCACTCGCGACCGGGAACGCGGGAACCGTAGACGTGCCCGGACAGACGTATAGGTGGCTGGATTCAGCCGGTTGCGGACTCATCCGGTCAGGGAGTGAGCGGGAAACGGTCACATCGCTAAAAATGCGATCCCATTCCCCGGGGCAGGTGCTCGTTTGCCATGCTGTCGCCTTAGTCGCCGTCGACGTATTCATGTCGACGTGATCATGCTGACGGTCCACGGAATCCGAGCCCTTCAATACAGCTCTGACCTGCGCATTCGGTGTTTTGGGGCTCACTGGTGAGAGAAGTGATCGATGCTTTCCGAGCACGCTGACAACACTCACGGGACGATGGCCGGGGAGGGTGGGGGGACCGAGGCTCTCGCGCTCAAGATATTGGTCGCCGGAGGCTTCGGAGTCGGGAAGACGACGTTGGTCGGCGCGGTCAGCGAAATCCGGCCGCTGCGGACCGAGGAACTCCTCAGCGAAGCGGGACAGTATGTCGACGACACCGACGGGGTCGATCAGAAGACCACGACCACCGTTGCCATGGATTTCGGACGCATCACCATCCGGTCCGGCCTCTCGCTCTACCTGTTCGGCACACCGGGGCAGGATCGTTTCTGGTTCTTGTGGGACGAACTGTGCCAGGGTGCCCTCGGGGCCGTGGTCCTCGCCGACACCCGTCGTCTGGAGGACTGCTTCCCGGCTGTCGACTACTTCGAGCACCGACGGATCCCCTTCGTGGTCGCGGTCAATTGCTTCGCGGGCGCCCGCGCATATGGTGAACGCGACGTGTCCCGCGCCCTCGATCTCGACCTCGGCACGCCCGTCGTCCTGTGCGATGCGCGCGACCGGGACTCCGGCAAGGAAGTCCTGATCCGCATGGTCGAGTACGCCGGGCGGATGCACACGGCCCGGCTTCTCGACTCGGTGAGCTGACCCTCCCGGCACTCTTCCCTCGCACGCCACAGGGCCAGGACCCAGCCACATGACGGACTACCGCTTGCCCGTACGTGACCCGTACGCAAGGCTTACGCGAAACGTGGGGCACGGGGAACGTATGAGCGGGGAGGACGGGGATATGGCGCTGGACAGGGGACTTGACTGGCTCCTTGACGATCTCACGGGCAGGGTCGAGCACATACGGCACGCGTTGGTGCTGTCGAACGACGGACTGGTGACCGGAGCGAGTACGGGGCTGGCGCGCGAGGACGCGGAGCATCTCGCCGCGGTCTCGTCCGGGCTGCACAGCCTCGCCCGTGGATCGGGACGCCACTTCCGGGCCGGCAGGGCCCGGCAGACCATGGTGGAATTCGACGAGGCACTCCTCTTCGTGACGGCCGCGGGTGAGGGCAGTTGTCTGTGTGTGCTGAGCGAGGCCGAGGCCGACGTCGGCCAGGTCGCGTACGAGATGACGTTGCTTGTGAACAGGGTCGGGGAGCACCTCGGTGTCGCCGCGCGACAGGCGGGTAGTGACGGCGCCAACCAGCCCTGACCGGGCGGTCGTGGGAGTTGTCCACAGGCGGGACGATCGGTGTCTCTCCCCGATTACTCTGCTCACAGAGAGTAATCGAGCCTCACGGGGGAGAGCATCATGACTGTCACCGAATCTCAGTGCACGGATACCGAGAGCACGATGGCCGTGGGCACGGCAGCCCAGGAACTCCAGCTGAAGCGCGCCGAGTTCGCCATTGCCGCGCATGTGGGTCTGGTCCGGGTGCTGGTGCGGCGAGGTGGTGGCGGAAGGGCGAGGGTCCGCAGGGAGGAGGTCGACCGGCTGCGGGCGCAGGACGGGTTCCCGGAGGTGCTGCGGGAGCGGGTGCGTACGGTTGGGACGGCGGAAGGGGCCCGACTGCTCGGGATCAGTCCCGACCGTTTCACGAAGCTGGCCCGCGCGGGTTGCCTCCCGCCGGTCACGTTCTACCTCAACCGGTACCGGGCGGTGGTCTGGCTCTATCTCGCCGAGGAGCTCGCAGGGTTCGCCGCCCGGGAACCTCACCTCCTGGTGGGGAAGAGCCCGGCCTGGGTGCGTGGCCGGCTTGACGGAGGCGCCGATCACCGTGCCCATGAGTGGCGCTCACTCCGGATCGAACGGCTGCTGAGCCGCACGGAGGACCCCTGGGCCCGCGCGGCAGTGCTCGCGGGCGCACTGGACCCGGTCCAGTTGGCGGAGGTGGTCGACGATCCGTACGAGCGTGCCTACCTCGCCAGGATCGGCTCCGAACCGGTCTACGGGCCAACGGCGTCGCCCGCCGCGCGGGAGACCATGGCGCGGATGATGCAGGCCGACGA
>NZ_JBHVFF010000229.1:0-14320 GCF_042801895.1 Streptomyces sp. NPDC057543
CCGGTGCCCCGCTCCTCCCTTTCCGCTACCCGACCACCGCCGACCGGGCGACGGAGGGCGTACGGCTCTCCAGATACGTGACGGCGTCCGGCTCGAACGGCCCGTCCGTGGTCGCCCCGTACACCGAGTGCGGTGGCCGCCCGGTGAACAGGGGAGGAGGTGCCGGAAGGGTGAACCAGACGACCTTCCCGGTCCCGCCGCTCGGGCGGACGCCCCAGCTCTCGCTGACCGCGGCGATCAGCGCGAGCCCGCGCCCCGACGTGCTGAACGTACTGGGGTCGCACACGGTCGGCAGTCGCGGGTCGTGGTCGTGGACGGACACCGTCAGCCGTTCGAGCAGCAACTCGATCTCGACGGTGCATGACTTGTCCGGCTGGGCATGCCGGTGGACATTGGTCAGCAGTTCGGTGACGCCGAGCGCCGCATGGTCGATCAACGGATCGAGATGCCAGTAGCGCAACTGCGCCGAAACGATTCTGCGGACCTGGCCGATCCGCGACGGCAGGGCCTGGAGCTCCACCGTGCAGTGCCTGCTTGGCTCGCTGATCACGGCTGCGACTCCCCGAAATAGGTCCGGAAGAAGACGAGAGGGGCGGATCCAGCAGATGGCGGACTGCTGAATCCGGACCGGCGGTGGCGGATCTCAGTGTCACCGCTGGTAAACCATGAGTGACATGTGACCAATGTCGCTCAGGGGTCACAGCTCCGCAACTCGCGCTGTCCCGGCGGGATTGCTCCGTCAGATCATCCGGCCGCCCGCGCTTCGCAGCGTCTCGAGGAAACGGCTGGCCGGTCCGGCCGTGTCCCGACCGTGGTTGCGCTGCCCCATGGTCAGCCGGTACCGCGTTCCGTTGAGGCGCGCCACGGCCGCCCCGGCTCCGGCGAACCACGGCCTGCCCGCGCTCACCGCCGCCACCGGGGCGCTGTCGATCTCCCGTCCGTAACTGGTCAGGAGGGCCAGTCTGCCGTCCTTGACGACCACCTGCCCGGCCCTCGTGAGCGAGCGGGCCCACCGCTCGATCCTTACCCCCGTCGCGCTGAACTCCGTTTCCGGCATGACTGCTTCGCCCCCTTCATGACGCTTCTGTCGGAAAGTCTGCACGCATCAGGGACCGGCGCGCCAGGCCGCGTCCCGGAGCAATGCGGCAGCCGTCCCGTCCGGCCGGGCCAAGGCAGGGCTATGGGGCATCAAAGTGAACGTTTCTGCAGGTAGGGGGAATATCGTTGACGGCGAGAGTCCGGTGATACGAGGAGGAACGCGTTGATGGGCACCGCAAAGCACACAGACGACGGCCGGGTCGCGGCGACCGTCGACATCGACCGCTCCGACCCCGAGTACCGGGCCTGGCTCAAGGAGGCCGTCCGCAAGGTCCAGGCCGACGCCAACCGTTCCGCCGACACCCATCTGCTGCGCTTCCCGCTGCCCGAGACCTGGGGCATCGACCTCTACCTCAAGGACGAATCGACGCACCCCACCGGCAGTCTCAAGCACCGGCTGGCCCGCTCGCTCTTCCTCTACGGGCTCTGCAACGGCTGGATCCGGCCGGGCAGGCCGGTGATCGAGGCGTCCAGCGGTTCGACGGCCGTCTCGGAGGCGTACTTCGCCAAGCTGATCGGTGTGCCGTTCATCGCCGTGATGCCCCGCACCACCAGCCCCGAGAAGTGCCGGCTGATCGAATTCCACGGCGGCCGCTGCCATTTCGTCGACGATTCGCGGAAGCTGTACGAGGAGTCCGCCATGCTCGCCGCCGACACCGGCGGTCACTACATGGACCAGTTCACCTACGCCGAACGGGCCACCGACTGGCGCGGCAACAACAACATCGCCGAGTCGATCTACCAGCAGCTGAGGCTGGAGCGCTACCCGGAGCCGACGTGGATCGTCGCCACGGCCGGAACCGGCGGCACCTCGGCGACCATCGCCCGCTATGTGCACTACATGCAGTTCGACACCCGGATCTGTGTGCCCGACCCGGAGAACTCCTGTTTCTTCGACGGCTGGACCCACCACGACCTCCTGGCCACCAGCGACTGCGGCTCCCGGATCGAGGGCATCGGCAGGCCCCGGATGGAGCCGAGCTTCGTGCCCGGGGCCATCGACCGGATGATGAAGGTGCCGGACGCGGCCAGTGTCGCGGCCGTACGCGCCCTGGAGAGGGCCATCGGCCGGAAGGCGGGCGGCTCCACCGGCACCGGGCTGTGGAGCGCGTTCAAATTGGTCGCGGAGATGGTCGAACAGGGCAGCCCCGGCAGCATCGTCACCCTGTTCTGCGACCCGGGCGAGCGCTACCTCGACAAGTACTACTCCGACAGCTGGCTCGCCGAACAGGGCCTGGACATCGCCCCGTACACGCAAACCATCGAATCCTTCCTGAGCAGCGGCAACTGGCCCGGATAACGCTGACGGTGCGCCCGGTCCGCGGCCGAACTCAGGCCGCGGGCGCGGCCAGCCGTCTGTCGAGATTGCGTACCGCGTTCTGGAACGCCCGGCCCATTCCCGGCCGGGCCAGCCGAAGGGCGAAGCGGAAGGGCGCACGACCGTCGGCGGCCAACGTCCACCGCACCCGCGTCCCCGTCCCGGCGGGGGTGAGCCGCCACTCCTCCACCAGGGCTTTCGGGCCAGGGGCGTTGGACTCGTCGACCCGGTAGGCGTACCGCGCGCCGGGCTCGGCCGCGAGGATCGACTCGCGCAGCACTGTGCCGCCCCTGAGCCGGATCTCGCGGCCCGCGCCCTCCTCGATGGGCCGGGCCGCAGTCACCGAGGTGAACCAGCTCGGCCAGCCCGCCACGTCGTCGGCGAGCGCACGGTAGACCGCCTCGGGAGGCGCGGACACCTCGGTGGCGAAGACCAGTCGCAGGGCAGCGGTCTCGACGAAGTCGAGGCCCACGGAACGGAGTCGGCGTGGCACGGATCGCACCTCCCGTGCGGTAGGTCGGCGGCGTACGGGGTCGTACGGGTCGCGCACACCATAGCTGTCACACCGTCAGATGTCTCTGTCTGTAAGGAGTTGTGCGAGCGGGCGCTGCGGCGCCGCGCTACGGACACGGACCCGCCGGACGGTCGAGCATGCTGTCGAGCACCCGGCCGAAGACCCGGCGGCCCGCCGCGGCGATCAACGGATCCACCCACCGTGGCAGCAGCCGGACACTCAGCTCCTCCACCCACACCACATGGGATCCGGAAGCCGTCGGATACACATCGATCGACGCCCGGCCCAGCACCAGCGAACCGCGCTTCTCCAGCCGGCACAGCCCCGCGCGCCCGGCGGCGGGCGGGGTCCAGCGCACCACTTCCATCGGATCGTCGAAACCCAGCGGACCCACGCCCGTACGCGCCACGAAGACGGTTCCCATCCTGGTCGGCAACCCCGTGGGGACGGTGATCGCGGTCAGCGGAACCCGCGCCGCGTGCCGTTCCCAGTCCGTCACCCGGCGCCAGGACTCGGCCGTGGGCAGATGCGTGAAACGCTCGATCCGGAAGACGGCCACAGACCGATCCTAGGCCGTGCACCGCCCGGTCCGAGCTGAGCGGAACCGGCACACCGCCCGGCCGCTCAGGAAGCGTCGTCCGCGATCCGGCCCGCCACCAGCAGGCCCGGCAGATGCTCCTCGATCTCCTCACGGGCGGCGGCCGACAGACCCGCGTCCGTCACGAACGCGTCCACCTGCTCCAGGGTCGCGAACGAACTCAGTCCCACCGTGCCCCACTTGGTGTGGTCGGCGACCACCACGACACGCCGCGCCGACTGGACGAAACGGCGGTTCGTCTCGGCCTCCGCCAGATTCGGCGTCGATAGACCGGCCTCCACCGAGATCCCGTGCACCCCGAGGAACAGCACATCGAAGTGGAGCGAGGCGATCGCCTGATCCGCGACCGGGCCGACCAGGGAGTCCGACGGCGTCCGCACCCCACCGGTGAGCACCACCGTGGCGGCCCCGGCACGCGCCCCGCCCGCGGCCCCCGTCCGCTGCGCGCAGTGGAACACATCGGCGACCCGCACCGAATTGGTCACCACCGTCAGATCCGGTACGTCCAGCAGATGCTGGGCGAGCGCGTACGTCGTCGTACCACCGGAGAGCGCGATGGCGGTACCGGGCACCGCCATGGCGGCGGCCGCCCGCGCGATGTCCTCCTTGGCGGTCAGCTCCAGCGCCGACTTGGCCTCGAAACCGGGCTCGTGCGTACTGGCCTCGACCACCGGTACGGCCCCGCCGTGCACCTTCTCGATCACACCCTGGCGGGCCAGCGCGTCCAGATCCCGGCGGATGGTCATGTCCGAGACGTTCAGCCTGCGGGTCAGCTCATTGACCCGGACCCCGCCACGCCTGCGCACCTCGTCGAGGATCAGGGCGCGCCGCTGCTCCGCGAGCAGGTTCTGATTCTCGCCCAACGCCGGTCCGGTCCTTCCTTCAGGCCGTGCAACAGTCTCTTCGGACGGGGTCATCCTGCCACGCGGTGTCGTCGGCCGCCGCACTGGGGAGATTCCGTGAGAGCGGTGCGCACACCGGCCCTCGTCCGTGATTCTGGTGACCGCGCATCAGCACCTTCCCCCACGACCGAGAGAGCGAGTCACTCCAGTGCCACCTGCCACCCAGGCCCCGCAGAGTCCGGGGCCCGCGCTGGAACTGCTGGTCCACGGCGTGGGCGGAGCCACCCCGCAGGAGATGCTCGACGATCCGCAGCCGGTCCGGGTCACCGGCGACGCGACCGCCGCCATGTACCGGCGGGCCGGGGACATGGACGCCGAACAGCACCCCGAGCGGTACCGAGACCGGCCCATCGCCGAGGCCTACTGCTGGTCCAACCTCACCTCCGGCAACGGCTCCCGTGCCCTGTGGCTGCTGCTGCTCCCGTTCATGGTGGTCAACCTCGCCCACTGGATGCGCCCCACCGCCCGGAGCCGCACCCGCGCGGTGCGCCTGTACGGGGTCCTCGTCCGGCTCGTCGCCCTGAGCCTCACGGTCCTGCTGACCGCGGCGGCCTGCGAGGTCGCGCTCGACCTGACGGCCTGGCAGTGCGCGGGCGTGCCGGACTGCTCGGACCAGCGGTCCTGGCTCGGCTTCCTGTCGACGGCACAGGGCGGCTGGTGGTCCCAGCCGGGCCGGCGCCTCGCCCTCGCCGCACTCGTGCCCACCGCGCTGGTCGGGCTGCTCTGGCTCCTGTCCAACCGGACCTGGAGCGCGTACGAATCGCAACGCCCGCTCACCGGCTCCGGACCGGACGGCGCCGACCCGGAGACCGCATCCGATCCGAACACCTCCGGCACCCCGGCCGGTGCCCGCCCGGCCCTCGCCCGGCCCGGGTTCTGGTACGGCCGCCGGCTGGTCGCCCGGCTGCGCGCCGCCCACACCGCCGCCGGATTCCTCACGGTCGCCGCGTCGGTCGCGGGCGCCGCGGCCCGCCACGACCGCGCCGTCACCGGCCCCGTGCCCGGCGCCCTCGGATCGCTGATCGAAGCGGCGCTGGTCCTGGGCGCGCTCGTCGTGCTGTGGGTCGTCTGCCGCCGCGGCCGCAGTGAACGGAGTCTCGACAACCGACTCGACCGCGCCCTCATCACCTGGCTGCCCGGCACCGCCCTGGCCCTGCTCTTCCTTGCCGCGGTGTACGCGGCGTGGTCGCGTCCCGCCTGGGTCTCGGCGGGCGCCCTGCCCGGCGACGTCACCTTCAGCATCGTCACGCTCGGCCAGGGAGCGCTCGTCGTCGTCCTCGCCGTGGTGTCACTCGGCCTGTACCGCAAGATCCCCGAACCCCGCACCGTCATGTACGGACTCGGCGGACCGGTGGTCGCCATGCTCGCCTGCGCTCTCGGCGGCGTCATGACCGGCGGGGTCGCCCAGCGCGTCGCCGACTGGCTCGACGGCTCCGGCACCCCGGGCATGGGCCGCAGCGCCCTCATCGAGGGGCCCCCGGTGCTGCTCAGCTGGCAGGCCTCGGTCATCCCCGTGCTCCTGGTGCTGCTGGCGGTCCCCGGCGCCGCGCTGCTCGTACGCACCTGGCTCATCGCGCGCGCCCTGGAGCCCGAGATCGACCGGGAGTACGGGCAGGAGCGGCCGGACCCCGCCCGGACTCGGCAGATCGCCCGGATCCGGGCCACGGCGGCCCTCACCGACTCCGTGCCCTGGATCATCGGGCCGGTCTCCGGCGCCACGCTGCTGCTCGGTGCGGCGGCGGTCGGCGGGGCCTGGGCGAGCGGTGAGGTGCCCGGCCTGGCGATGAAGGGCAGCGGCCCGTTCATCGAGTCCATCGCCGAAGCGGCCCAGTCGACCGGCTCCTGGATGATCGGGCTCGGCTTCATACTTTTCGTCACCTGGGGACGGCGCGCCTACCGCGACGCCTCCGCCCGGCGCACCATCGGCATCCTCTGGGACGTCGGTACGTTCTGGCCGCGCGCCGCCCACCCCTTCGCGCCGCCCTGCTACGCCGAGCGCGCCGTCCCCGACCTGGCGTCACGGATGTCCGGCTGGACCGGGCTCACCCACGGCAGGCTCGTCATCTCGGGCCACTCCCAGGGCAGCGTCCTCGCCGCGTCCGCGGTCTGGCAGCTGCCTCCGGAGACCCGGAGCCGGGTCGCCCTGCTCACCTACGGCTCGCCGATCGAGCGGCTGTACGCGCGCTGGTTCCCGGCCTACTTCGGCCCCGGGCCGCTGCACGGGCTGCACCGGTCCGTGCACTGCTGGCGCAACCTCTGGCGGGCCACCGACCCGATCGGCGGCCGGGTCCGGCTCGACGAGGGGCCGGGGCCCGAGGTGGACCGGGGGCCGCTGAAGGATCCCCTGGTCTACGGGCGGACCCCCGAACATCCGCTGCCGGAACCGGTTCTGGGGCACTCCGACTACCAGGCCGACCCCGTCTTCGCCCAGGAACGGGCCGCGCTGCTGGACCGGCTCGACCCGGTCCTGCCTCGCCAGGCGGATGGGGAGGCAGGGCCGAAAACCCTGCGGGATCAGGGTAGTTCGGGCAGATCCTCCGGGTAGAGGAGGCTGAGGTCGTCCGTGCTCGGATCGGCGAGCTGGGCGACCCGGCCCGCATGCCGCTCCACCATCGACTCGAACGTCTGCCGGGCGGTACGGCCGTTGCCGAACGCCGGGCCCTTGGGAAGCTCCGTGAAGTACTTCAGCAGCGCTTCCCCGGTCCCGGAGGCCAGGTCGTACTCGTGCTCCTCGGCCTGCTGCTCGATGATCCGCAGCAGTTCGGCGGGCTCGTAGTCACTGAAGGTGATGGTCCGTGAGAAACGGGACGCCACGCCGGGGTTGATGGTGAGGAACCGTTCCATCTCGTGGGTGTAGCCGGCGACGATGACGACCACCGCGTCCCGGTGGTCCTCCATCAGCTTCACGAGCGTGTCGATCGCCTCCCGGCCGAAGTCCCGGCCGGAGTCCTCGGGCGACAGGGCGTACGCCTCGTCGACGAACAGCACCCCGCCGCGCGCGCGGTCGAAGGCCTCCTGGGTGCGGATGGCCGTCGAGCCGATGTGCTCGCCGACCAAGTCGACGCGGGACACCTCGACCAGATGGCCCCGCTCCAGCACCCCGAGGGAGGCGAGGATCTCGCCGTACAGCCGGGCCACGGTGGTCTTGCCGGTGCCGGGCGAGCCGGTGAAGACGAGATGCCGCCGGACCGACGCGGCCTTGAGCCCGGCCTCCCGGCGCCGACGGCCGACCTCGATCATGTCGGTGAGGGCGCGAACCTCCCGCTTCACGCTGTCCAGGCCCACCAGCGCGTCCAGTTCCCCGAGAACGGCGTCCGACGCGCGCACCGGCTCGGGGTCCGGAGCCTCGGCCGGGGCGGGCTGCTCGGCCCGCTGCCCCGGGACTCCGCCGAGCAGCCCCGGGGTCGACTGGGTTGCCGTCAGCACGGCCGGGGCCGGGGCCGGGGGAGCGGGGGAGCGCAGCGCGCTCTCGTCGCTCGTGCAGTCCTCCACGACGGGCCCCGCTCCCTGCCCGTCGCCGTGGGCGCCGCCCTCGGCGAACTCGTAACCGCCGCGGGCGCACCGCTCGGTGCGGCAACGGGTCAGCGTCGTACGGCAGCCGTCCATCACATGGAAGCCGTAACCGTCGCTGCCGGTGACCCGGCAGCTGTGGAAGGCACCGCGACCCTCGGCAGAGACGTAGAAACCGGCCTCGGTGGGCGAGGTGACGGTGCAGCGCTCGATCGTCGGGTCGGCGCCCTTGGTGACGATCACTCCGGTCTGCGCGGTGTCGATGGTGCAGTTGTTCAGCGTTCCGCCGCTGCCGTGGTCGCGGAACCAGGCGCCGGTGGACGCCTCACGTATGCGGCAGTCGTCGAGCTGGGCGGTCGCCCCGTCGCTCACCGACACCGCGGTATTGCGAACCTGGGAGAGATCGCTGTCGACCACGTCGGCTCGCGAGCCCCGGTCGAGCACGAAGATGGCGTCCGGCACGTCATGGACCCGGCAGGAGTCCAATATCACCGTCGCCCCGTCGCTCACCCAGACGGCCGGGTAGTCGCCCGTACTGTCATGTATCTCGCACTGGTTGGCATCGACACGGGTGCCGGGATCCCAGACGGAAAGACCATTGCGGCCGAACCGGCGCACCGTGGAGCGGGTCAGGGTGAGGACCGAACGGGAACGCAGATCCACCGCGTTCTCCGGGATGTCATGGATGTCGCAGTCGGCCAGCGTCAGGACGGCGTCGGTGTCGAGCGTGACGCCGTCCGCCGAAGTGCGGTGCACCGTGCACTCGGTGAGGTGGGCGGCCGCACGAGCGGTGACCTGGACCCCGCTGCCCTTGATCTCGTACACCTCGCAGCCGACGGCCTCCAGAGCGCTGCCCTCGCCGGTGACGCTGAGCCCCGCGCCCGACGCGTGGTGGATCCGGCAGCGTTCCAGCCGGGGATGCGCACCGTCGCGCACCGAGACGCCGGACTGGCCGGCCGAAACGACCTCGCACTGCTCGAACACGCCGCCCGCACCGTCGAGTACGGCGATGCCGACGCCGGCCGGGTTGTCGACCGTGCAACGGCGCACGGTGGGCCGGGCCGCACCGCGTACCTCGATCCCCGCGGCGGAACGGGTCACGATCCGCAGATCCGCGAGCTCCGGTGCGCCGTCCTCGACCAGCAGCGCCGGGGCCGTCGAGTCCTGGCCCTCCACATGCAGGTCCGAGACGACGGCTGAGGCGCGGACCGTCAGCGGCACGCCGTCGGCCGGCGCGATCCGGACGGAGCCCGCCGAGCCCTCGGGGCCGCGCAGGGTCACCGCGCGGTGCAGGACCAGATTCTCCCGGTAGGTGCCGGGTGCGATGGTGAGGACATCACCGTCCGCCGCGGCCTCCAGGGCTGCGGTGAGGGAGGCGTATTCGCCTGTGCGGCGCCGCCACCGCGATGTGCCGGTGTGCGTCACCTGGACCGTGCCCTGTGCCATGGCGCTGTTGTGCCCCCACCTCGTGCGTGTGTGATGCCCGGGTTCATCGGCCTTCCGGCCACGACGAAACCCGGGTCCGCCCGCCGAGGATGCGGGCGGGCCGGTCCACCGTAGCGCGCGCGGCGGGCGGGAGTTGACCCGATCACCCGCTGATCAACTGCCGGTCCCGGTCCTGCCCCAGTCAGGACCGGCCTCGGCCCAGTCCTGGTCGATCCGGGTGTACCGCCCCCGCATCATGCGCCAGACGATCAGTCGGCGACAGCCCTCGATCAGTGCGACGGCGAGCAGCATGACCCCGAACCCGGCCAGCGCCGCGTGGGTATGGGCCGTCGGCGTGTCCATGGGCCGCGGCGCGGGGTGGCCGTCACGGTCCGTCCAGATCTTCACCTCGGTCCCCGGCCCGGGCTTCCGGGAGAGGGTGGTCACCGTACCGCGGCGGTCGGTGCCGTCCGGCGCCTTCCAGCGCGCCACTACCAGGGTCTGCGGGGTGCGCTCCGAGGACACCTCGGGATCGGTGACGAAATGCGGCGCCTCCGGTGCCCGGCGCAGCACGACCGCGGTCGTGGCGTGGCGTTGGGCCCGCTGGGCCCGCACCGATTTCTGCAGGGCGTCGTCGGTGAACGATCCGCACCGCCAGCCCAGTGTCGGCGCCGCCAGCACCATGAGAATCAGCGCGACCAATGCCACCCATGCCTCGCGCCGGTCAGTGGCGCGACGCAGGGGATTGTGCCGCCAACGCCACACGCCCGTAACCGCTCGCACAGTCCCGCACCCCCTTCCGTATCCGTCTTAACCCGATACGGCGCGCTTCGCGCGCTGAAGCGGCGAAGAGAGAGGAACCTCACCCCGGGACAACGCTCGGACCGACCCGTGAGTTCCCCGCCCACCGAGGGAGACTGACGGCCCGTCCGGGGCGGGATGGCCTGTACGGGCCGAGGAGGGCGGTACGGCGCGTGAGGGTGGCACGGCCCACGACGGGCGGTACCCGGCCCGGTGCGGGAACGTCGAGGTCGCCGGCGAGTCCCCATGGCTCGACGACGACCTCGGTACGACTGTGTGCGACTCCCCGGCTCAGTACCCCCGGCCCTGGTGCGGGCGGTTGTACGGATCCTCGTACGGAGAGGGCGCGGGGGCGGGGCGCGGCGACGCCGGACGCATCGCCTCGTACCCGGTGCCCGGCGCGGGCCGTTGCGGCTGCGGCGTGTAGGGCGCCGCCTGGTATCCACCGCGGGTCGCGGTCGGCTGCTGCGGGATGTACGGCGCCGGCGCCTGCTGCAACTGCGGGGGCGGCACCGGCGCGTAACCCTGCTGGGCCGGCTGCTGGTAGCCGTACGACGGGCCGGGCTGGGAAGGTGCCGCGGGAAGAGCCGGCAGGGCCGCCGGGAGAGCCGGCAGGTAGCTGTTGCCGGTGTCATAGGCGGCAGGCACTCGGATCGGGGCGATCTGAGGGGTGCCCCGCTCCGCGACCAGGGAGTCGTAGATCGGGGTGTCGGGGAACGACGGTGCGGCGTAGTAGCCGCCGCCGTAGGAGGAGCGGGGGGAGGTCATAACACCTAAGTTAAGCCCACGATGTGCTGGTTGGGGAGCCCCAATCTTGGGATCATCCGGTTTACGCTGGTTCTGACCGTCTGACCTGCCAAAACATTGTTAAGGCTTCCGTTGGCAGCGGGGGCTTTTCCGTTCGGCGCCATGGCTGACGAGAAGTGGCGGATGGGCTACAAGGGGCGACACCCGTGTGGCACTCGCCAGGACGGAGGGCTTCGGCCCTGAGCACTTGGCACCTTACGACTATCAGGAGACCGCCGACGGCCACCGCGGCTTGCCGGTCGCCACCGCCGACGGCAGCCTCGACCGCGGCCGACTGCGGAAACTGCCCGATGGCGGGTTCACCGCCCGCCGTGACCTGGGGCGGCGCCGCAGGAGCTCGCCGTGCGAGTCCTGGTCCGCCCTGACGCCGTACTGCCGGCCGTCCGCGCGCTGGCACTTGCGACGTCGGTGACAGTTCTTGGCCGACGAGTCGGAAGGTCCGAGACATGGGGGGCTTGTACGAAGAGGTTGCCGGTGCTCACGGGCTTTCGCAGCGGCCTGGGCGCTCGACTGGTCATCGAGGGCGAGCGCGCCATGGGGGCGGCTGTCGGCCAGGACGTCGTCGAGGAGCGTCATCGACGGAGCCAGGACCGCCGGCCGTGACGGCTCGGGGAAGGCCGCGCATCGGCCTGAGGGGTGAGGGCCGCGCTCGTGGCGAGGCCGACGACGAGGAGAATGGCGGTGATGCGGCAGCCACGCCCGGGTGATGGCCTCGGCCACGTTCGGGCGGGACACCGGGTGTCCTTTCAACGGGGGCAGGCCCCCGGCTGTTGTGGCGGTCGAGGCCGCTCCTACGGCGGTGTGCACCCGGTCACCTTCCGCTCCCGGGGCGGAGCATGGAGCACCGAACCGCCCACCGCGCCTCGGTCCTGGGAGGCCAGGCCCGAGGCGGGCTGAGGGTCCGATCAAATCGTGTCCGCGACCTTGATGTAACCCCGCTGGACGACCCACTTCTGGTTCGTGTGGTTGACGCACTGCCAGATGCGTGTGCGATCACTGTTGTTGCGGGTGTTGCCGGTGTCCAGGCACATCTCGTGGCGCTTCCCCACCGTGTCGGCGAGCACAATCTGCGCGTTGCGGACGATCCACTTCTGGTTCGTGTGGTTGACGCACTGCCAGATGCGTGTGCGATCACTGTTGTTGCGGGTGTTGCCGGCGTCCAGGCACATCTCCTTGCCGGCGCCGATCGTGTCTTCAACCTTGATCTGTCCATTGGTGATCACGAACCGCTGGTTCGTGTGGTTGACGCACTTCCAGATGCGTACATGATCACCGTTGTTACGGGTGTTGCCGGTGTCCAGACACATCTCGTTGGCAGCCCGGGACGCAGGAGCCGCCACAGAGGACGGCACCCCCGCGCCGAGGGCGAGCACGAGCGCCGCGCCAGTGAGGGAGCCAAGGCAGCGAGGAGAAAGGAGCGAAGCCATGAGCACAATCCCAATCGTTGGAGGGGAATCGAGAGCACTGTCACGAGACCAGCAGTCGGTGCCCATGCATCCTGGGCGCCGCTGTCGGTCGCCGGTAGCGGATATCTCCAGGCGCCCCCCGATAGAGCGAAGATGATCACCCATCCGTCGGAGCCATGGGCAGTTCGCGCTGACGCCTCCGGCAGAGCGCGACCGTCGACCGTCGTGACGGGGGAAGGGGGGCGGCTTCGCGCCCCGGCAGGCCGTTCCGGTCGACGCAGGCTCGCTCACGAACATCCATCCCCATGTCGTCAGCGAGATGCGGTAGATCCGTGCTGACGACTTCCCGATGCCCGCGCCGTCGTGCCAACAGCGTCGCACCGACGGCAATTGAGCCACACCCGGCTCGGCCGGTACTCCTTCCAGCTCCCGGACCTGCCCGGCGACATGCGGCCCCTACGCGACAAGGACGCCGCCGACGAGGCATGACAGCGAGAACGGGGGAGGAAGTACGGGCGGGCGGCTACCCGACTACCGTTGCTCCGCATGACCCACACCGAGATCGAGATCACAGCGGAGTTGGTCCTGGACCTGCTGCGCGACCAGCACCCTGACCTGGCCGAGCACCCCTTGAAGCTCGGCGCGCGTGGTTGGGACAACCAGGTGTGGCGGCTCGGCGACGACCTCGCCGTCCGGTTGCCCTGGGCGACACAGTCTGCGGACACGTTGCTGCGCAAGGAGTACGCGTGGCTGCCCGCTCTCGCCCCGCACCTTCCGCTGCCGGTGCCCGTCCCGCAGCGCCTCGGTGAGCCCTCCGAGCGGTTTCCGCGGCCCTGGATCGTCACCACCTGGGTGCCGGGCGAGCCCGCCGACCGTGCGCCCGCCACGCGCGCTGCGGAGGCGGCCGACACCTTGGCCGCCTTCCTGACGGCTCTTCACCGACCTGCTCCCGCCGGGGCGCCCGCCGGTCGTGATCGCGGGGGGCCGCTGGCCGACCATGCCGAGGGGTTCGCCAAGCTACTCGCCTCGGCCACCGAGCTGGGGCTGATCCCCGACCCGGACGCCGTCCGCGCGGTCTGGGAAGACGCCGCCGCCGCGCCCGACTGGGCGGGCCCGGCGCTGTGGCTCCATGGCGACCTGCATCCGGCCAACGTTCTCACCGCGGACGGCACCTTCTGCGGCGTGATCGACTTCGGCGACCTCTTCGCGGGCGATCCAGCCTGCGACCTCGCCGCCCCTTGGGTACTGCTGCCGGACGGCGCCGCCGACCGCTTCTATGGGGCCTACCAGCCGACTCCGGACGCCGCGACCTTGCGTCGCGCCCGCGGCTGGGCGGTGCTGCGCGCCCTCGCCTGCATCCTGATCGGAGATGCCGGCATCCACGGCCGCCCCGGCGGCAAGCCCTCCTGGGGCCCACCCGCCCACGCCACGCTGCGACGCCTCATCGCAACGGCCGGCCGCTGATCAATCGACCTCACCCACGTGCTCGAACACCTCTGGGGCGCGGCGTGGTGCTCGCCGGTGCCCCGGCGGGCGCAGTTACGCAGCAGGTCAGCCCACGACTCGCCCGTCCGGCTGAGCTCGTGCTCGACGGCGCGGATCCACGGGGCCACCGATAGGTCGTCGGCCTCGGCGCGCCGCTTGACCTCGTGGAGCACGTCGGAGGGGAAGCGTACGGGGATGTGCGATGCCAGTCGCCCCCAGGTGCAGTCCAGCCTCGCCTGCTTCTGCGGGGACGCCATGGCAGGCCGCCTGGCGAAACCCGTCCCCGGCGGGCACACTGCCACGGTGCCGGCGGCCGCGCACTACCCGAACATGGAGAATCCGGTCCGCTTCATCGCCGAACTGACGTCGTTCCTGGAGACCGTATGAGCAGCGCCCTTCTCGTGATGGACGTCCAGCGAGCCGTCGTCGACTTTGTCGACGACGGCTCCGGATACC
>NZ_JBHVFF010000230.1:0-14241 GCF_042801895.1 Streptomyces sp. NPDC057543
TCCGTCGACGGGCGCCGTGCATACACAGATACCCTTGACACGTGACCGACGCCCAAGAGACCGCAGCAGACACTTCACTGCGAACCACCGGGGGCGCTCCCCCGGACGACGTCGCCCCGGCGCCGATCCCCTTGCTCGAACCTCGCGAGGGCATTCCCCCGGTGGTGGCATCCGACGATGCCCTCGCCCGGGTGATCGCCGCCTTCGCCTCGGGCTCCGGCCCGGTCGCCGTCGACGCCGAGCGCGCCTCCGGCTACCGCTACGGCCAGCGCGCCTACCTCGTGCAGCTGCGCCGCGACGGCGCGGGCAGCGCGCTGATCGACCCGGTCGGCTGCCCGGACCTGTCGGGACTCGGGGACGCGCTGCACGGCAGCGAGTGGATCCTGCACGCCGCCACTCAGGACCTGCCCTGCCTGCGCGAAATAGGGATGGCTCCCACCGGGCTCTTCGACACGGAGCTGGCCGGACGGCTGGCCGGCTTCCCGCGGGTCGGCCTCGGCGCCATGGTCGAGAGCGTGCTCGGATATTCGCTGGAGAAGGGCCACTCCGCCGTCGACTGGTCCACCCGTCCGCTGCCCGACCCCTGGCTGCGCTACGCGGCGCTCGACGTCGAGCTGCTGATCGATCTGCGCAACGCCCTGGAGGACGAGCTCGACCGGCAGGGCAAGCTGGAGTGGGCGCGGGAGGAGTTCGACGCGATCGCCTCGGCGCCGCCCGCCCCCCCGCGCAAGGACCCGTGGCGCCGCACCTCCGGCATGCACAAGGTCCGCCGCCGCCGTCAGATGGCGGTGGTCCGGGAGCTGTGGACCGTCCGTGACCAGGTGGCCCGGCGCCGGGACATCTCGCCCGGCAAGGTGCTGGGCGATGCCGCGATCGTCGAGGCCGCGCTCGCCCTCCCGCCGAACGCGCACGCGCTGACCGCCCTGCCCGGCTTCGGCCACCGCATGGGGCGCCGGCAGCTGGAGCAGTGGCAGGCGGCCATCGACCGGGCCAAGGCGCTGCCGGACTCGGAGCTGCCGCAGCCCGGCCAGACCCTCGCCGGTCCCCCGCCGCCCCGCGCCTGGGCGGACAAGGACCCGGCGGCGGCGGCCCGGCTCGCGGCCGCCCGCGCCGCGGTCTCGGAGCTCGCCGAGCGGCTGCACATGCCGCAGGAGAACCTGATCACGCCGGACACCGTGCGCCGGGTCTGCTGGGAGCCGCCCAAGAATCCGACCCCGGACGCGATCGAGTCCGCACTCATCGGGTACGGGGCACGGCGCTGGCAGATCGAACAGGTGGCCCCGCTCCTGGTCCGCTCGCTGAAGTCCACGGCCTGAGGGGTCGCCGTCGAGGGTCGTAATCACGCCAGGTTGCGCGAGCCCCGGGTCGTACCGCGTCCTCGATCGCCGGACGGGCAGTTTTCTCCGCCCCGTCCGGCGATCTGCCATTTTCGGCGTGCCGCGTCGGCGGCTTTCCGGACCGTGCCGGGGGGCGGCACTGCCACGCACCCGGCGGGCAGTGCTGCGAGGACGTCCGGCGTTTGAGGACGAAACGGTCCTCGCGGCCGGCCCGTCCGCGTGTGACCTTCGCCGCTCCCGCCGCAAGGGGTGGGCAGTCTGGTTACCCGCAAGTAGCATGAGGGGAGCGGCGCGCCTGTGGGCGTGCCCCGCAGCAGTGCCATCCCGCACCCTGGAGGAGAGCCACCGTGCCTCGTACCATCCGGGACGTCGTCTTCGTCGACGGCGTCCGCACCCCGTTCGGCAAAGCGGGCCCCAAGGGCATCTACCACGAGACCCGCGCCGACGATCTCGTCGTGAAGGCCATCCGGGAGCTGCTGCGCCGCAACCCGGACCTCGACCCCGCCAAGATCGACGAGGTCGCCATCGCCGCGACCACCCAGATCGGTGACCAGGGTCTGACGCTGGGCCGTACCGCCGGAATCCTGGCCGGGCTGCCGCAGTCCGTGCCCGGCTACTCCATCGACCGCATGTGTGCGGGCGCCCTGACCGCCGTCACATCGACGGCCGGCTCCATCGCCTTCGGCGCGTACGACGTCGTCGTCGCCGGTGGTGTCGAGCACATGGGCCGCCACCCGATGGGCGAGGGCGTGGACCCGAACCCGCGCTTCGTGTCGGAGAAGCTGGTCGACGAGTCCGCCCTGTTCATGGGCATGACCGCGGAGAACCTGCACGACAGGTACCCGCAGATCACCAAGGACCGTGCGGACGAGTACGCGGTCCGTTCGCAGGAGAAGGCCGCCAAGGCGTACGCCGACGGAAAGATCCAGCAGGACCTGGTGCCGATCTCCGTGCGCCGCACCAACGCCGAGGCGGGCGAGACGGGCTGGGGCCTGGTCACCGCCGACGAGCCGATGCGTCCGGGCACCACGCTGGAGTCCCTCGCGGGTCTGAAGACCCCGTTCCGCCCCCACGGCCGGGTCACCGCCGGTAACGCCGCCGGGCTCAACGACGGCGCCACCGCCTCGCTGCTCGCCGCCGAGGACGTCGCCCGCGAACTGGGCCTGCCGGTCAAGATGCGCCTCGTGTCGTACGCCTTCGCGGGTGTCGAGCCCGAGGTCATGGGCTACGGCCCGATCCCGGCGACCGAGAAGGCCCTCGCCAAGGCCGGGCTGACCATCGACGACATCGGACTGTTCGAGATCAACGAGGCGTTCGCCGTCCAGGTGCTCGCCTTCCTCGACCACTACGGCATCGCCGACGACGACGCGCGCGTCAACCAGTACGGCGGCGCGATCGCCTACGGTCACCCGCTCGCCTCCTCCGGTGTGCGTCTGATGACGCAGCTGGCTCGCCAGTTCGAGGAGCAGCCGCAGGTCCGCTACGGCCTGACCACCATGTGCGTCGGTTTCGGCATGGGCGCGACGGTCATCTGGGAGAACCCGCACTTCGACACGGCAGACGGAGGCAACAAGTGAGCTCCACCACTGAGCTTCTGAGGGGTGCGGCCGAGCTGTTCCCCGGCGAGGTCGTCACGCAGGCGCACGTGCGCCACCTCGACCTGCCGGCGGGCGCGGGCAGGTTCGCCCTCATCACGCTGGACAACGGCCTGGACCACACCAAGCCGACCACCTTCGGACCGCAGTCGCTGGCGAACCTGAACGCCGCCATCGACCAGGTCGAGAAGGAGGCCGCCGAGGGTGCGATCGTCGGTATCGGCATCACCGGCAAGCCGTTCATCTTCGCGGTCGGCGCCGACCTCAAGGGCGTCGAGCTGCTGAAGCAGCACAAGGACGCGCTGGCCATCGGCAAGGGCGGTCACGACGTCTTCCGGCGTCTGTCCGGTCTCGCCGTCCCGACGTTCGCGTACTACAACGGCGCGGCGATGGGCGGCGGTGTCGAGGTCGGTCTGCACTGCTCGTACCGCACCGTCTCCAAGGCGCTGCCCGCGTTCTCGCTGCCCGAGGTCTTCCTCGGTCTGGTTCCCGGCTGGGGCGGCTGCGCCCTGCTGCCGAATCTGATCGGCGCCGACCGCGCGGTCTCCGTGATCATCGAGAACTCGCTGAACCAGAACCGCCAGCTCAAGGGCAAGCAGGTCTTCGAGCTCGGGATCGCCGACGCCCTCTTCGAGGGTGCGGACTTCCTGGAGCAGTCGCTGATCTGGACCGCGTCCGTGCTGAACGGCACGATCACGGTGGAGCGCCCGGACGTGGACCGCGGTGACGCCTGGGACCAGGCCGTCGCCCGCGGCAGGGCCATCGCCGACTCCAAGGTGCACGGTGCGGCCCCGGCCGCTTACCGCGCGCTGGACATCATCGCCGCGGCGAAGAACGGCGACCTGGGCGCCGGCTTCGACGCCGAGGACCAGGCCCTCGCGGACCTGATCATGGGCGGCGAGCTGCGATCCGGGATCTACGCGTTCAACCTGGTCCAGAAGCGCGCCAAGCGCCCGGCCGGCGCTCCGGACAAGGCGCTGGCCCGGCCGGTCACCAAGGTCGGCGTCGTCGGTGCCGGTCTGATGGCCTCGCAGTTGGCGCTGCTGTTCCTGCGCCGTCTGGAGGTGCCGGTCGTGCTGACCGACATCGACCAGGAGCGCGTCGACAAGGGTGTGGGCTACGTCCACGCCGAGATCGAGAAGCTGCTCGGCAAGGGCCGCATCAACCAGGACAAGGCCAACCGCCTGAAGGCCCTGGTCTCCGGTGTGCTGGACAAGGCGGAGGGCTTCTCCGACGCCGACTTCATCATCGAGGCGGTCTTCGAGGAGATCGGCGTCAAGCAGCAGGTGTTCGCGGAGGTCGAGGCGGTCGCCCCGGCACACGCGATCCTCGCCACCAACACCTCGTCCCTCTCGGTCACCGAGATGGCGTCGAAGCTGCAGCACCCCGAGCGGGTCGTCGGCTTCCACTTCTTCAACCCGGTCGCGATCCTCCCGCTGCTCGAGATCGTCCGCGGCGAGCGCACCGACGACGCCTCGCTGGCCACGGCGTTCGGTGTGGCGAAGAAGCTGAAGAAGACCGCGGTGCTGGTGAAGGACGCCCCGGCGTTCGTCGTCAACCGCATCCTCACCCGCTTCATGGGCGAGATCCAGAACGTCATCGACGAGGGCACCCCGGTCGAGACCGCCGAGAAGGCCATCGAGCCGCTCGGTCTGCCGATGTCCCCGCTGGTGCTGCTGGAGCTGGTCGGCCCGGCGATCGGCCTGCACGTATCGGAGACCCTGAACCGCGCCTTCCCGGACCGGTTCACCGTCTCCGAGAACCTGGCCGCGGTCGTCAAGGCCGGCAAGCGCGGCTTCTACGTCTACGACTCCGGCAAGCCGGAGCTGGACCCGGAGGTCGCCGCGCTTCTCAAGCAGGGCGCTGTCGTCCTGTCCGAGGAGCAGGTCCGCGACCGGGTCCTGGACGCGGTGGCGCAGGAGATCGGCCTGATGCTGGACGAGGGCGTCGTCGCCGAGGCCCAGGACATCGACCTCTGCCTGATCACCGGCGCGGGCTGGCCCTTCCACCTGGGCGGCATCACGCCGTACCTGGACCGCGAGGGCGTCTCGGAGCGGGTGAACGGAAGGAAGTTCCTGGCGCAGGGCGTGGCGAGCGTTCCGGCGTAGCACCCGGTTTCTCCGCTGACGGGCCGTACGGGATCATCTCCGTACGGCCCGTTCGCTCATTCGGGCTCGGAACAGCGCAGAGGGAGAACGAGTCGTGCCGCATCGTGCCCGGGCGCTGCCGCAGGCGGCCGTGGCAGCAGGCTTCCGGCTCCCGAAGCTCGTCCTGATGGTCTCGGCCCTGATCACTCTCGTCCTGGTGTCCGTCCTGCTCCTGCCCAGTCATGCGAAGCCCGCCGACTCGGCGGCGGGACACCTGCGGATCGCGACCTGGAACATGTGCGACGTACGGCAGTGGAACTGCCAGGACACCGGCAGCAGCCGGCAGAAGATCCAGGCGCTGAAGCAGCTGGCCGACGCCGACGGCGCTCGCGTGATCATGCTGCAGGAAGTCTGCGCCGGGGATCTGACGGCCGCGCGGAAGGAACTGGGCAAGGAATGGCGCAGCACCTTCCGGGAGTACGCCTATCGCGACGTCAGGGGACGGTACAGCGCGGTCCGCTGCACGGAACAGGACCAAGGGGCGGCAGGCATCGCGATCCTCGCCATGTCCGCGCTGTCCCGGGTCTCGCTGGTTCCCACCCAACAGCCTGCGGTCGGCCTGCACCGCGGCATCCTCTGCGCCACCATCACCGACCGGGATGTCCGCGTGTGCAATGCACATCTCAGCCTCCCCGGCAGCGACCGGGCGCATCCGTCCTGGGAGTTGCGCGACGACCAACTCAAGTCGCTGGTGGGCGCGGCGGGCTCGCGCACGGTGTTCGGCGGTGACATGAACAGTGCGGCGCCGGCAGCCTGGAACAAGGAGAGTTGGATCTGGCCGCACGACACCTACCGCCGCTACCGGGAGTGCGACCAGAAGTCCGCTTCCTCGCGCAGCGGCAGGGCGACTCATCGCACAGGTCACAAGGTGGACTATCTGTTCACCGACCTGCCGCGGACCCACTGTTCGGTACGCGACACCGGGGCGTCCGACCACCTGGCGCTCGTCATGCGTGTCAGGACCGGCTGTCGGGTAGGCCGGTCCGCCGGCGCGGAGTCAACGGGGGGCGAAGTCCGGTGCCGGTGAGGCGTAGGCGTTCACCACTCCGAAAGCGATCGCGGTGCGCTGGGACTCGTTGCCGTGCATGTCCACTGCGTAGCACTCTACGGTGTGCGGACCCTCGGTCCAGGACCAGCCCGACTCCCACGACCAGCTGTTGTCCGGTGCGACCGGGGTCATGCCCAGCCGCATGCCGTTCTCGACGAACTCCACCTGTACCGCGCCCCGGGCGTATCCCATGATGCCGACGAACGACCCCGGCAGCTGCTGTCCCGGCGCCGGTACGGAGACCACCGGTGCGGCGGGCGACGGGCTGCTCTGCTGCTGCGCCGGGACGTGCGGGGCGTCCGCAGTGTAGGTTTCCGTGGCCGCCGAGACGTGTGCCGCGACGGTGAAGACCGTCTCCGTCCGCGCGGAGTGGAAGCCCGCCGGGTCCACCGCGAACAACCTCACCACATGCTTGCCCACGGTCCACGGGCGGTCGGGCCGCCATACCCAGTTCCCGTCCGGCCCGACCTGGGGCGACGAAAGGAATTTGCCGTTCTCCCAGAGACTCACCCGGACCGCACCCGGTGCGGAGCCGGTGAACTGCACCGTCGGCCCGTGGGCCTCGTGGCCCGGCGCCGGCGTGAAGACCACGGGAGCGGGGAACGACGAACTCACCTGGGACGTGGCCTTGAGGTAGCCGTCGATGGCGGACCTGTCGGTATCGGGCTGCTCGTTGCCGTTGCGGGCGAAGCCGAGACGAGGCGCCATGCCGTCGATGAGGAAGTTGATGAGCCCCATCAGCATGGGGACGTTCCTGCGGGTCACCTGGGTGTGATCGGAGATGTGAGGGGAGTCGCTGAAGATGAAGTTGAAGTTCTCGTAGCCGTTGAAGAGGCCGAGAAAGGGCTCCACCTGGATCGGGTACTGCTCGTCCTGCGGCGAGGACAGCACGTAGATGTTGGCCCCGCGGTTCGCGCCCGCTCGGACGAGGTCGGGAATCACGTTGTCGAGGACGCGGACGTTGGTCTCCGTGACCTGGCCCATCATGAACTCGGCGACGGTCGGGTGCTTCTCCAGGTAGGTGCCGATCTTGAATTGCGGGACGATCGACACAATGTTCCCGAAGCCGTACTTCAAGCCGAAGTACAGTGCCGCGCTGCCGCCTTTGGAACCGCCCCACATGGTGCACTGGTCCGGGGTGAGGCCCAGCGAGTTCATCACGTTGGATATGAGGGTGATGACGGACCTCTCCAGTTCGAAGTCCATCCCCTTGCACAGGTAGTAGCTGTTCTTGCCGTCGAACAGGTCGCGGATCCACAGGATGTTGGACCGGAGATTGTCGAAGACGCCGTTCGACCAGCCGTATTCGTCAGGAGCGGAGAAGTTGGCGAAGACGACCACCAGGTGGCGGTTGCCCTTCTTCGCATGGCTGAACCGGTACTGGACGGGATACCTCCCGGAGGCCTCGATGCCGCTGTGCAGGACACCTCCGGAAGCTGCGTTAGGCATGTGCGGAATCCAATCTGGCCTCGTGCTGCGATCCGGCCGAAGGATACGGGACCTGCTGGACGGCGCCGGTCGGCGGCCGGACCGGCGTGAACATGTCGTGGACGGGCGGCGCCGCCGGCGGGCGGGAGGCGGCGGGCAGCGCCCGTTGTCCCGACGGAGGCAGGGCGTTGTCGAGGTCGCCTCCCGCGATCAGGATGTGGTCCGTCAGGCGGGCCGAGGCGTAGCCGTCGTCGAGATCGCAGAACTCGTCCTGGAACGAGCGGTAACGGCCGGCGAACTTCGTCTGGATGCGGTCGATGTCCCGGATCGCCGAGATCAGTTCGGCCGACTCGGACACCAGCGGCCCCGGTGCCTTGCGCTCGAAGTCGAAGTAGAAGCCGCGCAGGGTGTCGCGGTAGTGGTCCAGGTCATAGGTGAAGAACAGGATCGGGCGTCCGGTATTGACGTAGTCGAACATCAGCGACGAGTAGTCCGTGATCATCACGTCGGCGATCAGGGACAGGTCGGCCATGTCCGGGTAGTCGGAGACGTCGAAGACGAAGCCGTCACCGGCGCCCGGAACCGGGTCCACCACGTTCGGGTGCCTCCGCACCATCAGCACATGGTCCGCGCCCAACCGGGCACGGGCGTCCGCCAGGTCGATGCGGAAGTCGAACTTGTACTTGCCGGGGGCGTAGAACTGGTCGTCGCGCCAGGTAGGGGCATACATGATGACGCGCTTGCCCGGTGGCAGGCCGATGCGCCGCCGGATCTCCGCCGCTCGGCGCTCCATTCCCGGGCGGCGCAGGATGTCGTTGCGTGGATAGCCGCATTCGACCATCTCGCCGGGGAACTGGAAGGCCCGCTTGAGGATCGGGGTGGAGAAGCTGTTGGGGGACACGAGCATGTCCCAGTTCTGCACTTCCTTCGCCACCCGCTCCAGGTAACGCTGGTCGGCGAAGTGCACGGCCTCGATGTCGTGGCCGATCTTCTTGAGGGGCGTGCCGTGCCAGGTCTGTACAACCACCTGCTCGGAACGCTTCTCGAACCAGTCGGGGAGGTGGTTGTTGGCGACGATGTAGCGAGAGGTCGCCAGCGCCTCGTACCACTCCTGCGACCACATGCGGATCGGCCGGGCCGTGGGCGGCAGCTCGACCTGGTCGTCGCGCACCACCCACAGGTGCTCCACGTCGACCCCGCGCCGGACCATCTCCTCGTGGACGGCCCGCGGACTGTCCGAGTACTGCGTGCCCTTGAAGGCGTCGAACAGCACGGCCGGCTTGATCGGCTGGCGGCGGGCCTGGGGATAGGACTTGGTCCGCAGCAGCTTCTGCCGGTAAGGGCCCCTCGCGTCCTCGGCCATCGCGGACCGGACGAGGAGCGACAGCCTGTCGTACGCCTCCGCCTGGAGGTCGTACCCCCGGCCCCTCACCTCGAACTCCTGGGGGAAGGTGCCGATGAGGTCCTGCTCGATCTTCAACATGAGGTCGGGTGAACGATCGGCGGGGGCCACGGACGAGGGGTCCTGGCGGCGCAGGAAGAAGTCCCAGCGTCCCGCGGCGAGTGGGATGGCCCCGGCAAGCGTCCGCATGGCCGCGGGGGCCACCACACAGCGGAAGCGGATTCCGTCCCACTCGAGCGGTACGGCCCGCTCCGCGCCGTGCGCACGGGAGCGCACCACCACGTGGGCGGTCATCCGCTCGGCGGGCGGCAGCAGTTCCGCGCAGGAATAGAGGCCGATGAGCTCCAGCGAGCCGTCCTCACGCCAGGAGTGCTCGGTGAGCAGCGGCAGCGCGTCGCGTTCGAAGAGCACCACATAGCCGGAGCCGTTGCGGTGGACGACGACCTCCCGGTCGCTCCGGGCGGTCTGGAGATTCGCCGGCATACGGTAGTGACCGTCTTCGGTTCCCTCGGCCATGACCGGGTAGAGCGGCGCCTTGCGCCCTTCCACGTGGACGGTCATCTTCCAGCCGTTGCTGCCCATGGTCCAGGCCTGCGGTACGGACGTGTCTCCGTCGGCACGCGAGCCGGGCACGAGGTTGCGCAGCGGAACACGGGTGACGAAGGTGCACCAGCCTTCGCCGCCGTGCTGGAAGGACAGCCAGGACTCGTGGCGGCCCGCGCCGTTCATGCTGACCACCCGGAGCTTGCCCCACTCCGGGACCTTCGGCCCCAGAAGGACACCGCCGAGCTCCAGATTCTCGCCGACGACGCGGTGCCGGGTGATACGGCAACGGACGACTTCGACGCGGAGCTTCAGTCCGCCCTGCACGAAGAGCGGAATGATACGCGTGTTCTTGTCGACATAGCGGTACGGCGGGTTGGCGGCCGTACCCGATCCACCGCGGCCGACGCTCTTGTACCGGAAGAGTCCGCGGCTGAACACACCCGCTGCGACGTCCCAGGTGCCTTCGACCCACTCCCCCTTCTTCTTCAGCCGAGTGGTGTCGAATCTGGCCTCGAAGCCGGCCCAGTCGTAGCAGTAACGATTCTGGTTGGAGTGTTCGGTCGCCTGGGGATAGAACGT
The DNA here is from genome assembly GCF_042801895.1 of Streptomyces sp. NPDC057543. NCBI lineage: Bacteria > Bacillati > Actinomycetota > Actinomycetes > Kitasatosporales > Streptomycetaceae > Streptomyces > Streptomyces sp. NPDC057543. The sequence goes on from NZ_JBHVFF010000230.1 coordinate 10,083, forward strand.
CGTCCTGGCCAGATTGACGAGCGTGTTGCCCGTCTTCTTGTTGCGCAGCGCCATCATCTTGGTGGACATGTGCCGCTTGTGCACATTGATGAAGCGGACATAGGCGGAGCCGGTCAGGGTCAGCCACTCGGCGTTCCAATGGGCACCGGTGAGCGAACTGTAGGCCGAGAGTTCCTTGCCGAGCCGGTAATCGCGCTTGTAGAGGCCTGTTTTACGGTTGCCCAGGTGCGGGTAGTTCAGGTATCGGCGCAGGCGGCGACGTACCGGCAGCGGTCCGCCCTTGCGTTCGAACTCGATGACATCGAGCAGTTCGTCGAGTTGCCCCTGGTGGACGAGGAGCCACTTCACCCGGGCATCGGCGGGCAGTTCCTCGATGATGTCCTCGTCGGCCTCGCTCAGGAACTCCTGGGCCCAGCGCATGAAGGCGTCGCGGTACTCCTCGTCCGCGTCGGGGAGCACCTTGAGATGGAGCATGAGGTCCGATTTGAGGCAGGCCAGGTCGTACTTGCGCTTGTGTTCCCTGAACGAGCGTGACCGGTGCTGGCCGAGGAAGCGGCTGACGGACTGCACTGCGGCGACCCGGTCCCGCAGATTGCTGACCTCGGTGTGCCGCTGGGTGATGGACGGGGCCGCACCGCCTTCGCGGCGGCGCCAGAAGTAGACGATATCGGTGATGACATCGACCTTCCGCGCCCGGAAGTGCGCAAACATGTTGACCCAGGAGTCCTCGTAGAGGACTCCTTCGGGGAACTGTATGAAGTGGTAGTCCCAGAAGGAACGACGAAATACCTTGTTCCATACGGTGCGGTCGTAGATGAGCGCCTCGAACCGCGTGATATGAGTTCCCCGGCGGTCGCGCTGCATCGGCCCCTTATGCAGGGGGGATTGCCACTTCTTGGTGGAGTTCATCATCTGGACATTGCCGGAGACGAAATCCGATCCAGATTCGGAGAGGGTGCGTATCAGCAACTCGTAGGCGTACTCGGGAATGACGTCGTCGCCGTCTGCGAATACCAGGAACTCGCCCGCCGCATGCATGGCTCGAAGTCCGGTGTTCCGAGCGTGACCAGGTCCGTGCGCCTCCTGGCGTATCAGCTGGAAACGCGGATCCCGCAAGCAGAATTCATGAGCTATCGCCGTGGACCTGTCGGTCGAACCGTCATCGACCATGATGACTTCAAAGTCCTGGAACGTCTGACGCGCGATGGACTCCAGGCACTCGTCGAGGTAGATCTCAACGTCCTGAAACGGGACGATGACGCTCAGACGGGGCCCATCGGCCATGCTTCACACTCCAGTTCACGGCAGCGGTGAACGCCTGCCTCACCACCAAGATCCAACTCTGCACACCGCCCCGGCCAAGCCTCCGACTGCCCAGAAGCGCCCCTAACCGATCGCCAGTCGGTCAACTGTCGAGGCTGTCACGACAGACGCAAATCTTAAATGAACATTAAAGAATGTCAATGTGCAGGTCTGGCGATGACTTACGCGACGTGCTGGACACGCGGGCGTGATTCATGTCATGCCAACGGCAGCACAACCATCCGGGGAAGGCGCACCCGGCGCAGTTTCGTCGGGCCGTGAGAACGCCCGATCCGGCTTCCCTCAGAGCGTTTGCCATTCACTGAGCGACAGGCCCGGATTATCCGTCTGGCGGGCCACCCGAGGACGACCGTCCTCAGCGGCCACAGCCACGACCAGCCGCCCGAAGGCATCCTGGGCCAGCGCCGGCGTGCCGTTGCAGGCCACTCCCGTATCCGACCACCACACGCCGTTGGACTCGTTCTCGGTCACGCCCACGCCGATCACAGCCGTCCCGCCCTCTCCCCGATGGGCCAGCACGGTGCAGTCATAACCGTCGAGGAACGCACGGGCCGCCGCGTGACCACCGTCGCCCGGAGCACCACCGAGGGCCATCGGCCAGCCTCCCGCCCGATACGCCACCACTCCGCAACCGCCGGGGTCCGTCCAGTAGTACGTCACACGGTCCGGACCGGTCTCCAGCACGGCCAGGGTGCCGGGCCGGACAGCGAACCTCGACGGATGACCCTCCCCCAGCGCGCCGCCCGCTTCGCGCTGATACCAGTGCAGGGTTCCGCTCCCGGTGACCGCGAAGACCTCGATCCGGCCCGATGTCAGCGCGACGGCAGCGAGAGCGCCCTCGATCCCGCCACCCCGCCGGTCCTCCCAGCCCCGCCATTTACCGTCGCTACGCTCGCGTCGCAGAGTGAGACCGCCCTCCGCGTTTCGGGCAAAGATGTGCGCAATGCCTGATTCGGTGACCACTGCGACGGGCTCCCCGAGCCGACGGGCCAATTCCGCGTCCTTGTGGGGGTTTCCGAGCGAGCGCCACTCCGAGACCGCAAGACCCGACTGGTACTGGATGGCGTACACGACGGCGACGACCGTCCGCCCGTCAGCCGCGGTTCGCTCACGTCGGCCGACGAAGTGCACGTAGGCGTTGCTGTCCTGGGTGATCGACAGATGAGTCAGATCAGGCACGGACAGAAAAACCGGACTTCCCCAGTCGGACCCGCCCGGCCGCGTCTCGGTCCAGCGCCGCAGACCGCCCTCGACAGAAACGTACGCGGTGAGCCGGCCGTCCTTGCCGCGGGCGAGCCAGATGCCCTGAAGCGCGTGACTCGCGGGCTCAACCCTGTGGACTCCGCGGGCATCCTGTCCGAGCATGGTTCTGCAGTCACCCTTTCCAGAACTGGCATCCGACACATCGCGCGGCAGGACAAGTCGCGCAGGGTTTCGAATCTGCCACATCCTAGACCCCCGCGACGAGGGCACATCCGGGGCACGGGGCACGACAATTCCGGGCCGCTCACCGGCCCTGTCGAGGCAGCGCGACCGTAAGGAGCTCCACAGCACTCGTACGCGCGGTCGACGGACTGTCTATAGTGCACATCCACCACGAAAATCGGACCGGCCCCTCCCCCCACCCGAGTCCAACCCCGCCCCAGCCCTCCCGGGCCACGAGAACAAGGGACTCGAGCAGGAATGAGCCACGACGTCATGCCTTCGGGGCCGCGCCCTTCGCGCCGCGCCGAGTCGCCCGACCGAGGCCGCAAGAAGGATCGCAAGCGCCGCCGCGGCCTCAAGATCACCCTCGGTGTCCTGCTCGTCCTCCTCCTCGCCGGGGGTGGCACCGTCTACTGGCTGTACAGCCGGCTCGACGGGAACATCACGGGCGTCGACATCGACAAGGCGCTCGGCGACGACCGTCCCGAAAAGCTCCCCACCAGCGGCCAGAACCTCCTGGTCCTCGGTTCGGACTCGCGGGCCGGTGCGGAGAACAGGGAACTGGGCGGCGGCGGCAACGTCAGCGGCGCGCGTTCCGACACCGCGATGGTGATCCACATACCCGAGGGCCGGACGAAGGCCGTCGCGGTGTCCATACCCCGCGACACCCTGGTGACCCGGCCCGAATGCACCAAGGCCGACGGCTCGACGTTGCCCTCCAAGAAGCGGGCGATGTTCAACGGCGTCTACTCGCTGGCCGGTCCGGCCTGCGTGGTCAAGACCGTGGAGAGCATGTCGGGGGTGCGCATCGACCACTACCTGGAGATCAACTTCGCCGGGTTCAAGGACCTGGTCGACGCGATCGGCGGCGTCACGGTCGACGTACCGCAGGACATCCACGACAAGTCGTCCGGGCTGGACCTCACGGCCGGCCCGCACAAGCTCGACGGCACCGAGTCCCTCGCCTACGTCCGTACCCGGCACGGCATCGGTGACGGCAGCGACCTCGGCCGCATCGGACTCCAGCAGCAGTTCATCCTGGCCCTGCTGAGCGAAGTGAAGTCCCAGGATCTGCTGGGCAGTCCGACGAACTCGTACAAGATCGCCGACTCGGTCACCAAATCGCTGACCACCGATTCCGGGCTGGCCTCGCTGACGTCGCTCGGCGAGTTCGCCCGTTCGATGAACGGTGTCGACCCGGGCTCGATGGAAACCATCATGCTGCCCGTGGCGTACGACAAGCAGGACCCCAACCGGGTCGTGGCGGCGGAGCCGCAGGCCGGTCAGCTGTGGAAGGCGATCCGTAAGGACGCCACCATTCCGGAGTCCGCCAAGAAGTCGCCCGCCACCGGCGGTTGATGACCCGTTCCACCTGCATGCGATGCGGCGATGCCCCGGGGTGAAAGCACCC
>NZ_JBHVFF010000231.1:0-14180 GCF_042801895.1 Streptomyces sp. NPDC057543
GAGGTGCAGCGGCCGTGACCGAACCCGTCGCCAGGAGGCTGGGCGACCTACCGTCCAGGTCCGCTCCGTACGGCCAGGGCTCCTCGGCCAATCTCGCCGACATCTTGGAGCGGGTCCTGGACAAAGGCATCGTCATCGCAGGCGATATCCAGATCAACCTCCTGGACATCGAGCTCCTCACCATCAAGCTGCGCCTTCTGGTCGCCTCGGTGGACAAGGCGAAGGAAATGGGCATCGACTGGTGGGAGCACGACCCGGCCCTGTCCTCCCGCGCCAACGACGGCTACCGGTCACTCGCCGAGGAGAACAAGCGGCTGCAAGCCGAGATCGCGGCGCTGCGCGAGGACCGTGAGCTGGCACCGGCCGAGGACGAGGAGAGTCGTCCTTCGGCTCCCCGCCGCACCTCACGCACCAAACGGGCAGATCCCAGCCCCCGCAGCGAGAAGCGGGACAAGCCATGACCGAGGCCATCGCCTATGCGTACGCCGTCGCACGGGACACCGACGGATCACTGGAGGAAGCTCTCTCCGGTCTCCCTGGAGTAGCGGATACGCCGGTGCATCTGGTGCGTGCAGAACAAGGCGACGATGTGGTGATCGCCGTGAGCCCGGTACCCGAGCGGGACTTCCAGGAAGCCGCGCTGCGAGCCCATCTCGAAGACTTGGACTGGCTGGAGTCGGTCGCCCGCGCACATCACCGTGTGATTGAGGCGCTGGCCGCCCGCACCACCGTCCTGCCGCTTCGTCTGGCGACGGTATACCTGGACGACGAGCGGGTACGACTCATGCTCCGCGCCCGCCACGAGGCGTTCGACCGCCGACTGACCGACCTGGCTGCACAGGTGGAGTGGGGCGTCAAGATCTATGTCGAAGCCGCCCCGGCGACCGAGAATCCGGCCGACGGACCCACGGATACGGGCCTGAGCCCCGGGCGGGCCTACCTCAGCCGGCGCAGAGCACAGCGACACGCTCGGGAAGACGCCTATCGGGACGCCGAACGGGCCGCTGAGCGGGTCGAGGCCGCAGCCCGCGCCCATGCGGTTGATCGCGTCCAGCACCGACCGCAGCAAGGCGAACTCGCCCGCAGGCCCGGAGAGAACGTCGTCAACGACGCCTACCTTGTGCCGCTGCGCCATGCCGAAGGCTTCCGCGCCGACGTGATGAGGGCCGCAGAGGGACTTCCCGGAGTACGCGTCGAAGTCACCGGACCGTGGGCCCCTTACTCCTTCGCCACCCCCGCCGAGGCCGAACCACTGAAGAGGGCCACGCCATGAGGGCGGCGGGCGGCCTGCCGGCCACGTCGGAGGAGCCGCTGCCGGAACGGCAGATCGCACTGATCGACCTGCTGGACCGGTTGCTCAGCGGAGGCGTGGTCCTCACCGGCGACGTCGTGCTTTCCATAGCCGATATCGACCTCGTACGCATATCTCTGCGCGCGCTGATCGTCTCCATCAGCGAGCAGAATCCCTCCCCGTGGAATGCCATCTCACCATCCGCAGGAGACGTAGGAGACGACCATGACAGGTGAGGACCGTCCACCCGTCAATCGCCTCGACGAGGTCGCCGACGCCGCCGCCCGCGCCTTCCGCATGCTGCCCGCGGTGCCGCAGGACGTCCCACCCCGGGGCGGGACGGACGCGCGAAGGCCGGCCCACCGGATCATCACGGACCCGGACACAGTGGAACGGGACCTGATCAAGCTTGTCCTCACCCTCGTCGAGCTGCTGCGACAGCTCATGGAACGCCAAGCCCTTCAGCGGGTCGACGCAGGAGATCTCACCGAGGAACAGGAGGAGCGTCTGGGAGCAACTCTGATGATTCTGCACAGTCGTATGATTGAATTCTGCACCCGATACGGCCTTTCCATGGAAGATCTCAATTTGGATCTCGGACCGCTCGGAACTCTGCTGCCACCACCCGAATGATCCCAGGGAGCACGGCATGGGCATCGGAAAGAAGACCAAGAACATCGGATCAATAGCAGAGGGGAAAACCAAGGAAACGGCCGGGAAGGCCGTGGGCAATGAAAGTCTGGAGGGAAAGGGAAAGGCCCAGAAGACGAAGGGGAAGGTGAAGCAGGTAATTGAGAAGGGCAAGGACGTCTTCAAGCACTGAAGAATGGACATGCCGAGGCATTGGCAGCCGCGACGCCGACCCGCCGCACTCGGGGCAACGGCGGGCCCGCGTCCGGTGCGCCCGGTGTCGCCTCGCCCGCGCTCGGGAAGACATTCCGCTGCATTGGGATCAGCTATGGCGTCCCCTGCAACCGGCCGGGGAGTGACAACACGGCCACCTCAAGCGGCATCTCCTTCCCGTTCCGCTGGGCCCGACGGATGACTGCACCGCTCCGCCAGGACATGAATACGGTCGTCCGCCACGGGGCTTGACGGGGCCCTCAGCTCAATCCTCTTCTTCATCTTCATCTTCATCCTGCTCTTCGTCGCTCTCTTCCCAGTCGCCCTCGTCCTCGTACTCGCCCTCGCCCTCGTCCTCGTCCTCTTCCTCTCCTTCGTCCGCGCCCTCGTACTCGTCCTCTTCCTCTTCCTCTTCCTCGCCCGCGCCCTCCGCGTCGTAGTCCTCGGCCTCCTCTCGGTCGTAGTCCGCAGCTTCCTCTTCCGCGTCGGCAGCTTCTTCTTCCTCGAGAGCCTCTTCGTGGGTCTGTACGACCTCGCCGTCACGGATTTCGCCCCGCCAGCCCTCGGGCTCTTCGTCGGTGAACGTGACATGGCGCTGGAAATGTTTGAGGTCCAGCCGAAGTCGCCGTCCCTGAGCACGCCACAGGTTGCCGGTCTTCTCAAAGAACCCCGAAGCGTAGTATTCAACGACCAGAACAATGCGGGTCAGTCCGGGCGTCAGTTCATGAAAACTGACTGCACCTCGAGTCGACCCTTTGGCCCCCTCGGACGTCCACACGATACGTTCGTCCGGTACCTGCTCCTGAACGGTCGCTTTCCAACCCCGGGTCGAAGGACCGACCTTGGCCTTCCAGTTGCTGGACGTCTCATCGGTCCGAGAGACATCCCGTACGCCCTTTGTGAAGCTGCTGAACTTCTCGTACTGCGTCCAGTGGTCGTAGGCCGTACGCAACGGCACTCCGACATCGATGACCTCGATGATGTTGGTGACTTTCTTATCTCCTGACTTGCGCCCCTTTCCGCCGCCGAAGATCTCCTTGGCCTTCCCTACGACCTTGTCCTTGACGTTCTCCGCTGTCCCGGAGAGCACGGCCTTGAGGGGAGAGTCGCCTCCGAGGAGGTTGGCTCCGACCTTGGAGAGTGATCCGCCGTTCTCGGCGACGTCGGTGAGCTGGCCCGTCGCGTCGATCAGCTTGTCGCCGGCTCTTTCTGCCAGATCCCCCACCCGAGCCTTCAGATAGTCCCCGAGTTCTTCACGCAGTCGATCGAGTCCCGAGTTCGTGTTGTCCTGTTCCGTTTTTGACATGACCCGTTACCTCCGGCGCTCGACGTGCGATGATGCCTTCTTGGTACTTTTCCTGGCAGTCTTCTTCGCAGCAGGAGCAGTCTTCTTCTTCCCTGCGGAATTCTTCTTCGCAGGCGTCTTCTTGGCCGCGGCCTTTTTCGTCGCGGTTCTCTTTGCCGCCGTCTTCTTCGCGGTGGTTTTCTTGGCAGGTGCCGACTTCTTGGCTGCGGATTTCTTGGCCGGTGCTGATTTCTTCGTAGCGGTCCTACTGGAGGCCGCCTTCTTCTTGGTGGCCTTCTTGGCCGCCGGCTTTTGTCCACCCCGCTTCGCGGGGCCTTCCCGCTTTGCCGCTTCACGTCGGCCGGCGGTCGGCCTGGCCGGCTCACGGCGTCTTGGCGCAGGCTTCTCAGCAGCTCCGGGCGTGCGACGGCGGGGTCGCCCTTCGGGCTCTCCCTCCGGCTCCGCTTCCTCGCCTTCTTCGCCCTCGGGTTCCTCCTCGCCTTCCTCGTACTCCTCTTCGGGCTCCTCTTCCTCCTCGTACTCCTCTTCCGGCTCCTCTCCCCTGTCGCGTGCGTACTCGTCCTCGCGCTCCTCCTCTTCTCCCTCCTCCTCTTCCGGTTCCTCCCCACCACTCTCAAGCTGGATTGTCCGTTCATGGAGCGTATCGGCGAGCGTCGCCATTCGACGGTTGAAAGCGGCGGTTACGGCCTCCCGGCCGGCATCCATGACCTCCCCGCGCAACTGCTCACCCAATTCCGCAACCTGGGGGATCTCCCCGAGTTTGCGCATTCCTTGAGTCACGAGCTGCCGCGGTTCGAGTCCGAATTGACGTCCAGCAATATAGGACGCCGCCGTGAGGGCGAGCCGACCTTTCTTTGTGCGGCCCAGCACATAGCCGCCGGCCAAGGCAGCGGCAAGCAAGATCCTGTTTCCGTTATTCATGGGTGCCTCACCTTTTCATGGGTATGCAGCCGATCGGCGTCTGCGCAGGAGGCCGCCACTCACCGGCATAGCTCTGCCATATCTCCAGATTGATCGGTGTCCTGGCCTACGCATCCCGAGCGGGCCAACAGGGACCCCTTGGGCACGGTGCAAATGAGCCCGACCGCTGCGTGGCGGACTGTCCCGGCGGCACACGGCACGCGCCGTAGAGCCACGGGAGTTTGATGTCCACGCAGCCCGCCATATGGGTCACGGCCGGGACGGAGCCTTCCGACTCCGAGCCTCGGAGGAGTGCTCCCCTTCGCCGCTCGATGCGGAATCGACATTGCGAGCGATCCCGATTTCGTGGAACTTATCGACCATAATGGTGTATACGTAGCGTTCGGCCGGGACCTCGGCTATGCCCCTGGCGTCCTCCGGTCGGGGCCGGAGGACGCCAGGGACCTCTCCGGAATCACCGTCGCGAACGTTGGCACTCCTGCCGTGCGGTGCCCCCGGAGCGACCGGAGGGGGGCGGCCGAGGAGAGGAAGCACCATGAAGCTGCCGGAAGCCCGTTGCGGGGTGTCCGCATACTCGTCACAGGCTCCGACAGGTCGCCGCGACTGACCCGGATGACCCGAACGTGCCCGGACAGTAGTGCGTTCCATCCTGTGATGAGCACCGCTGCGGCCGACGTGTCGACCGCGGTTACATGCGCAGCGCCGGGCGGCGGCGATCGCCACTGCGTCGGTACCAGTACCCACGTCGAGCACCTCGGCTCCGGGTGCCAGTTGTTCGAACCGCAGAGCGGATACGAGCATGGCCGTGTCTTCCTGCGGCTCGTAGACACCAGGAGGCTTGAGGTACTTCACCTGTCTCGCCCGTCTCCGCTGAAGATCACTCAGGGCGACCTGCAGAGTCTTCCGCCCGGTGTGTGATGGGTCAATCGTCGGCGAAGTTTCAGCGAGCTAACGAACCCTGACCGACCGTGCCGCTGCACGCCTCCGACGAGGCCGTGCTCCGACGGCCGCGCAAGCGCAGGGCCCGTATGCGGCGGTGCGCAGCCCACTCGGCTACCCGTATCTACCTTGCGCCGATCATTCCGAGGCTGCAATCGGTGGGGCACGCTCACAAGCAACTGGGGAAAGAGGGGCTGCGCAGGGGGCTGTGGAGCGCCCGGTCAGTCGGGTGGCTCGGGAACAGGGCGGGATCCGGGATCCGGCGCCGGGGGCTGCTCCGGGCCCGGGCGTGGTTCGGGTTCGCTGGGGCCCGGTTCGGACGGTGGCTGCGGGTCATGCGGAACCGGATCCGGCCGGCTGGGTACGGGGCCGGGCCCCTCAGGGGACGGTTCTGTAGTCATAGCTCTCGTCCTTGCGTTGTGCGTCAGTCGCTGAACTCCTCGATGGACGCCGGGCAGAAGACGGAAAGATCTTCAGGTCGCGGGCTCGCGGCTTGTGATCAAGGGTAGTCGGAGCGGCACGGCACAGACAATTGGCCTTTCGCGGTGAATGTGAATCCGAAGAGAATTCAGGGCGCCCCTTTCAGTCAGGCAACTCACAGTTGCGCACCCTTCCGTAGCATGCAAATATCCCGGACGCGCAAATGGAGTTGCAGCGCGACCGGGCCCTTGAGTGGCCATGGACGGCACCAAGCCAAATTCGCCGCACGGAACCACCTTGGATCTACTCTTCGGTGCGGTGCCGCTCACATTGGTGATCACCAGCGCCTATGGCGCCACGCCATCCACCGGGGCCCGGTGACATCCCCGGGTTGCCGCAGCCTCGGCGAACCGACCGGGGGCCTTGGCCGCCAGTCGGCCCGCCAGTGCGCCCTGACGCCCCGTAACCGGGCGAACTCCCGTTCCAGGACCGCGATGTCCCACGCACGTGCCTTGCTGTCGTGTGGACCACGGCGTGATCCGTGCGCAGGGCGCGTACGGCTGTCCGTCAGTTCTGTCGCATCGAGGCGGAGCCCCGCCGCAAGCGAGTCCAGAACGTGACGCTGATCGACCCGGTCGCTGCCGGTGAGGCGTAGGGCGGGGAAGTCACCGGTCAAGCCTTGCGAGCCACGGCGCACCACATGGGCAGGGTGTCGTCCGGGGTGTCGGACGGTCCGGGACGCCAGCGGGTCAAGGTGACAACGCCCGGTTCCAAGATCTCCAGGCCATCGCAGAATCGTTGCACCTCTTCGTGGGTGCGGGGGGTGGCGGAGGCGTGGCTGGCGGCTCGCTCGTTGTAGATCCGCATGGATTCGGCGACCTCGGGGGCGGTGACGTCGACGGCCGGATGGGAAAGTACGAGGTGACTGCCCGGGGCAAGGCGGTCCAACAGCCGACGGGTGACGTCCCACGGGTCCTCGGCGTCCTTGATGTACTGCAGGATCGCCACCAGCATGAGACCGACCGGCTGGTCCAGATCCAGGGTGCGGGAGGCCGCGTCGAGAATCGTGTCCACGTCCCGCGCATCGGCCTGCACATAGTCGGTCTGCCCCTCGGGGCCGCTGACCAGTAGCGCTCGCGCGTGGGAAAGGACGATCGGATCGTTGTCGACGTAGACGACACGCGATTCGGGAGCGGCCAGCTGAGCCACCTCGTGGGTGTTCTCTGCGGCGGGAATGCCCGTACCGATGTCGAGGAACTGACGTACACCGGCCGCCGCGAGGTGACGTACGGCGCGGCCGAGGAAAGCCCGGTTGGCCCGGACCGACGGCACAATCGTCGGGTTTGCCCGGGCCGCGAGTTCCGCTGCCTCCTGATCCACCGGATAGTGATCCTTGCCGCCCAGCCAGACGTTGTAGACGCGGGCGGGGTGCGCACTCGCAGGGTGCGGTACGGACAGCGCGTTATTTTTCATCGTTCGTCACCTCGTGCGGCCGAAACGGCCAGGTCGGACTCAGGTTCGGCCACGGTACCCCTGCGATCCGCCCCTCAACTACCGATCAGCGGAAAGTTGCTTGGCGAGCGTTCCGCACCGGCGCGTTCCATGACGGACCGGGCGGTGCGGCACGGGCAACAGCGCAACACCCCCACACCTGCTGTCAATCCGACCTGTCGTCGCACACCCAACCGTGTTGGTACGCGGTAGCGCTGGGCACGCCTGCGTAGCGGTCCTTGGCCCCGCCGTTCGTGTCGTACACGTTGGAGCAGAGGTTCCCGTCCGACGCGGCGCCCGGCCGGGACCGCACCGAACACGCCGAAGGTGGCCGCAACTGTCGCTGTCACGGCAACAATTGCCGCACGAAATCCGATTTTCCCTCCGCGCCTTCCCCCTTGGTGTTTTCGATCCCAATCCCCCGACAGTCCCGCAACCGCGACAGTCACGCATTCTCACCGCCGGGCAGGTCGCGGCGACAAGAGCACCTACGCGGCAGGAAAGCGCGCCTGGCCGGGGCAACCACGATGCTTCGGAGCCGCTGGGTAACCCGTGTCGTCCTGGATGCCCGCCGGGCGTCGAGAGTTTCATGGCCGTTCCCGAGCCGCTGAACCATCGAGCCAGGATCGACCGTCGCACCACCCGTGACCAACAAACCCGTCCGCACCACTCCGATAACATGATCGAATTCATGGCGATCACCCTTATCGCCCGCCCTTCACCGGAAAGCCGCACCATCCGTCATGAAGAGTGACCAACCCGACCAACATCTAACAAATCGGCCAAACAATTGATATCTATAGCATCGCGGGTGTTTTCGCGAATAAGAAGCAGAATTACGTTCGCTGCGTGGCGTCAACCACGGGCGGCACTGTGGGTCACGGCGGCGGTGGTGGCCTTCGGATTCCTCATCGCGCTGGAGATCGCCGCACGTCGCTACGGCCTACCGGGGCCGATCACCACCCAGGCGCAAGAGGTGGTATTCGCCCCCAAATCAGGTTTCCTGTTGTACGCCAGTATGGCGTTGATGATGGTGGTGCTCACCTGGCGGCAGAGGTTCATCGCGGCTGGCGCCGCTATCGGCATCGACGTCACGTTTTTGCTCGTGCGGTGGGCGACCGACGCCAAGGTGACCGACGGCCACCCCTTCGGCAACGGCGCGTTGTGGGTGATTTTGGGTTGTGCGGTCATCGCTGTCACGCGCCGCACAGGCCGGGAACGTGTCCTGCTGCTGAAGGGCGTCGGGCTGGCCCTGCTGCTGGTGGCCGGCCGCAAGACTGGCGACACCTGGCTACTCATCACGTCGAAAACCCGCCCGGCGGTGCTCGACCAATACGTGGCAACCGCCGATCACGCGCTGGGCAACCCGTCATGGCTGGTAGGTCGGATGGTCACGGCCACCGGCCCGATCGGCGCCCGTTTTCTCGACTACGTCTACACTCAACTTGCGGTGGCCGCGGTCATCGTTACGCTGTACCAGCTACGTAACGTGGCGATCGAACGTCGCTTCCCGGGCCATCACCTGGTGCGCACCTTCCTGGTCATCGGCCTCCTCGGGCCGGCCATCTACATGATCTTCCCGGTGGTCGGACCGATCTTCGCCTACGGCGCCGACGGCGGGCACTGGGCGGTGGCCGACCTGTGGCCGGACACGCCGCCGCCGGTCAATATCCCGCACCACATGCCATTCGACGAGATCACCCCACGCAACTGTATGCCCAGCCTGCACACAGCATGGGCTACCGCTATCTTCATTCATTCCCGCAAGGGCCCACGGATTCTGCAATTCGCAGGTGCGTTCTGGCTGATTGCCACGCTCGGCGCAACGCTGGGATTCGGCTACCACTACGGCGCAGATCTGGTTGCCGGCGTGGTGTTCACGCTCACGATCGAGGCAGCGCTGCGCTCGCTCGCACGTGGCTGGGACCGGTCAGGAATCCAGCTGGTCACCTACGGTGCAACGGTCTTCGCTGCGCTCTTGGTGTCATATCGCTATCTGCCGATGGAGATGGCCAAACATCCGTGGGTATTTGGACCACTGCTCATTCTGGCGGCTGCCTCAGTGGTCTACGGCTATGTACGGACCACCAAACGGTGGGAATCGAAGGCCGCACCAGCGCGGCAACCGGAACCACAACCCGAACTGGTTTGAGTCATGTTGCACCAGGAGGCGTGCGGCGGCCACCGCACGCCTCCTCCTCCCCGTGAACTTCCGTTCGCCCTGCGGTAGATCCCAGCGGCACCGTCCGACCCTGGACGGGGCCTGAGAGGCCGGCGTGCAGGGCTCCGTCCAAGGCCTCCCGGCCGGGGAACCTTTGGTCGATTTCATCGTTGGTACGACCTGATCAGCCGGCATCCGAACGACCCGTGCGGCGGCCCCGGTTCACGGCAGTGCTGACATAACGGCCCGCCGGTTCGAGCGCTGCGGCGCAACCACTGGGCGAGTTCCGCGAGGCTGAGGCACGATCTGGGAGAGGGCGACCTCCGAAAGAATCAGAAGCCTGGGCAACGTGACCGACGCCCCCGAGCACCGGAACAGCCTGAGCCGGCCGCCAACGTCAGGGCGTCAAGCTGAGCCCGGTCATTCACCCGCGAGGCAACGAGCACCTGCCGCATCGGGGTTTTCCGGATCAAGGGCGTCGTTCTGGCGGACGACATCCTGGCCCTGCGCTGAGGATTTGCCCCATACACGGGGAATGGTGCCGCGGAGATCACCGCACTGATGGGCCTGGTGTGTGGCCCCGTGTTCGGCGGCGGTGATGCCGAACAACACAACATCGTGGTGACTACGGGCGAAGAATTCCCCCATCCCCACCACACATACCGTGATCACCTCGGCTGAAGGATCGCGTAACGCCGGCGGGTCGCCGCCGGGCCTTCGTGCGTGGCAGTGCTCAGCCTCGCCGGCGGAAGTCCAGCATGTAGAAGACCTTGTCGTAGCGACGTTCACCGACGGCGACAAAGTCGGGGAGACGGCCGTATTCGGTGAAACCCAGCGACCGGTAGAGCTGCAGGGCACTGGTGTTGTCGCCACGGGCGTCCAGGGTGAGGACCTCGATACCCGCCTCCCGGGCGTCAGCGATCAAGGCAGCGGTCAGCGCCCGACCAACGCCACGACCCTGGGCAGCAACATCTACCGCGATCTTCTCCAGATCTCCGTGTGGCCGATGGGTCGGTCGAGCGTAGCGGAGCCAGTACCCCAACCCGACAAGCCTGCCGTCGAGGTAAGCGGCACGCAGGGCCGCATCCCCAGCCTGCACCGCAGAGACGACGTGGCCAAGAAGTTCCGCCACCTCGCCCCGCGAGGGTGGTTCGACCCAGCCCAGCGCGGCACCCCCACTGACCAGGGTTGCCAGGATCTGGTGGGCCGACTCCGCAAACCGGACATCCAGCTCCGGATCGGAGGTCAGCTCCAAGGCACCAAGGATGACGGGCTCGGTGGTCACACTGCTGGTCATGGCCGGATTCATGACGGGCAGCCTAACCGAACGTTTCAGAATGAGGTTCGGAGTCGTCGCAAGCAGATGATGCCGCAGGCGAGTTGGAGCAAACCGAGTCGCCTCCAATAGCCGGAGCATCCCCAAAAACGGCAGCGCCCGACCGTTCGAGGGTCGCAGCGGCTCATCCTTACGTCTATTTCCGAGCCCACGGCCTCGGTAAGCAGCAGCACCTCGAAGGCGATGCCACGCACCAGCAGCACAGCGCAGACGCACCGCCTCAGGGTCGGATGACCTCACGGTTCGCTACCCTGACAGTCCGGCCGGCGGGCGAGCAGTCATCGGGCGCCGCCCAGGTGGCAGGCGGCGGACGCAACCAGCGGGCCGGTGGTCCTGCCCGCCTCCGCCGTGCTGGCGGACCGCCCGCTGGGCAGGGCACTGCAGTTGACGGCCGCGCACCCTTCCCGATGATGACTACGGAGTTCGAGACATTTTCGGCTGCAATGGGGCTCCTTGCTCCGCGGTGGAACGAGGGCGGGTGGTGAGTGAGATGCACGCGGCCACGACGGTGGCGAGGGCCAAGAACCCGAACGCCGCAGCGAAGCCTGAGCGGTCGGCGAGCCAGCCCATTATGAGTGGGGCGAGGACGCCGGCGAGTTGTCCCCCTGTGTTGACGACACCCATTCCGGAACCGATGACGTCGCGGGACAGCGCGCGCAACGGCATTCCGATGATTCCGATCGATGCGAGTCCGGCCGAGAACATGGCGAGTGACTGCAGGACCGTGAACGCGGTTGTCGAGCTGGTGAGCAGCATGGCGACGAGCAGGGCAGCAGAGAGAAGCAGGGCTGGGACGACCAACCGACGTGGGTCTGCGTCGAGTCCCCGGCTCATGAGTTGGCCTCCGAGTACCACGGCGGCTGCTGTCACGAGTAGCGGTATGGCCGCAGATACTCCGGCCGCGACCATGGACATGCCTCTGGCATCCATCAAGTAGGAGGGGACCCAGGTGATCATTCCGTAGTTCAGCATGTTGAAGCAGGCGAACATGAGCGCGCAGCGCAGGACCAGTCCGTTGCGCAGCACAAGTGTCACCGGGGCCGACGAGTCGAGCGGTCGGCTGCCGGGCTCGGTCAGCTCACGCGGGAGCGGTGGTGGCATCAGCTTCCATAGCACCAGTCCGACGGCCAGACCTGCGGCGGCGATGATCCAGAAGGTGTGCCGCCAGCCCGTCATTGCCACGACCGGGGCGACGATCAGTGGGCCGAGGCCCGCGCCAAGACTGTTCGACGCGAGCATCAGGCCGGCGCCGCGACTGCGCGTGCTGGGTGTGGTCCGTTCGGCGAGTGCCTTGAAGGAGGCTGCTGGGAAGAGCGCTTGCGAAATCCCGAACAAAGCTCGCAGCACCAGGAGTGCAACCAGGCCCGGCGCGAGACTGGTCGCGGCGGTGAACACTGACCAGGCGGCCAGTGACACCACTAGCAGCGGGCGGGAACCAACCCGATCGGCGAGCAGGCCGGCTGGGAACTGTCCGACCATGTAGGCGATTGCGAAAGCGGATACGACCAACCCCTGTTCGGTGCGGGTCAAGCCGAACTCCTGGCCGATCAATGGCAGGGCAGTCGCGATCATCACGCGGTCGATGTAGTCGATGACGTATACGCCCATGAGCAGGGCGAGGGATGTACTTTCGGTGCGCCGGACGGTCTTGGGTGTGCAGTTCGGGTGCAAGGACAGTCCCTCCGTCGGTGGGTAGTGAGGAAGCGTAGGGCGGTGAGTCCACCGTCGATTCGTGCAAGCGCACGACAGAGGGAATGGTGATTCGTCCGATGCGACGAGCGTGACAAGGCGTTCTGTTGCGCACGAAACACAAACGAGGCGCAAGCGCCGCGGGCGGGTTGGCTCGTGTCGTTTCGGTACGAGGACGTAGTGGTGGCCGAGGTCGGCGTGCCGCTGGGCGCGGAGGCGTTCGGCGCCGTCCGAGCTCGCCGGCCTGAGCGGGCTCGACGCACGCAGGCGCTGCCCCTTTGCCGAAGGTGCGAGGGCGAGCAACGTAAGAGACCAGTGGGGAGGTTACTCGTCCTGCGTCGGGTGACGAGTGGGCCCCAAGGTGGAACACGGCAGAAGTCGCAGTTGCAGCATGGCCGCAAAGCGCTGGTCCGGGCTGTCCAGGTCGATCCCGCCTACTTCGGTGAGGCGGCGCAGACGGTAGCGGAACGTGTTCGGGTGGACGTGTGCCATCGCTGATGCTGCTGTCACATCGCCGAACGAGTCCAGCCAACATCGCAGCGTGAGAAGCAGTTGGGAGTGGTGTTGTACGTCGTAGTCGAGCAGGCGGGCGACCGTACCCGTTGTACGGTCGCCACGGGCCGCCGCAAGGTCGGCAAGCTCTAGAAGGAGCGCCTCGATGTGAACATCGTCGATGGTGGCGACGCGGCGTCCGCGGCCGGCGGTGAGAAGTACACGGAGCGCCCGGTCCGCGCCGTCGCGCGAGTGCCGAAGCCCGACAATGTCCTCGGCCAGGGGGCCGATGCCGATCACTGCCGCCGCGCGGCGGCCCGTGCGCTCCAGGAAGGCCGAGGCGAGGCGCATCGCACGGTCAGCGTCGTCTGCCGGTCCGCCTGGCACGGGCACGATGCCGTAGGCAATGTCTCCCACGAGCGCGACTGCTGATCTCGACTGGACTGCGCTCAGGTGCATTGACAGCGCGTCGGTGAGCCGCTGTCGGTCGGCCATTCGGCTGACGCCTTCTTCTGCCGTCGGCTCTGCGGCGCCGGCCAGTCCCATCGCCAACACGATCACGGTTCGACCGAGCAGGCCGAGACGCGCCATCGCTTCGGGAGCCGCAGCACCGCCCTCCAGGACCGTGCTTACCAGGTCGGCCCTCAGTCGGCGTTCAACGTCGGCTCCCGCCCGCAACCGGAGCATGTGCAGGGCGACCACCTTCGCCGCGTCTATGAGTGCCTGTGTGCGTTCTTCGCCGAGCGGGGCCGGGACCGCCGCCCAGATCGAGCCGAGGATTTCATCCCCTGCTCGGACGGCGATTGCTACCCGTGGTATTTCCATCTCGAAGTCCTGCGTGCCTGGATCGATGTAGACAGGCACCGGTGCACGGTACAGGCGTTCGAAGACGCCGTTGCGCTCAAGGCCGCGGGTGAACTGCTCGGGTACTTGGCGGCCCAGGATGGTTTTCACGCGGGACTGGTCGGCCTCATCCTGCCGGCCGGAAAAGGCCAGCACCCGCGAGGCCCGATCCTCGATGGTCACCGGAGCGTCCAGCAGTGCCGCGACCGCGTTGGCCACGGCGAACAGGTCGCCTGCAGGTATCCCGTCAAGGGTCTGCGGTGAGGCGTCGCCGATGTCGCCCTCGGCGAGGAGGGTGCGGAGCATGGCGGCGAGCTGGGTCCATGAGGCTCCTGCGGCCAGGCCGAGCAGGGCGACGCCGGACTCGTCCGCTGCTTTCAGGACCTCGGGCGTCGTCTTGGCCGGCTGCCGGACGACGAGCGCGGCAGCGTGCCGACGACCGTAGGCG
>NZ_JBHVFF010000232.1:0-14151 GCF_042801895.1 Streptomyces sp. NPDC057543
GTTCCGGCACCGCTCGGCGGTGCGTGTGTGGTGGTGGCCATGTGGGGGTGGTCGGCCTCAGCCCTGGTCGGCGGCCTTGACGGCCTTGTCGATCAGCGGCAGGTAACGGTCGATCACCCACGGCACGGTGAGCGGGTTGATGATCGAGGAGGCGGTGACGAAGGAGTTGTCCTTGCTCGCGACCACGGCGCCGCTCTTGACTGCCGGAATCGCCGCGTACAGCGGCTGCGCCTCGATCTCCTTGCGGGACTTGTCGTCGGTGTAGAACGTGAAGACGAGGTCGCTGTCCTTCAGCTTCTCGGCGTTCTCCAGCCCGATGAGCGCCGAGTCGGTGCCCTTGGTCTCCTTGAAGGTGTTCACCACCGGGTCGACGGTGAGACCGAGCGAGGAGACCATCTTGACGCGCTGCTCGTCCGGCTTGAACACACCGAGGGTGCCGGGGCCGGTGTTGTAGATGTACGAGAACGTGTGCTTCTTGTAGCCCGGCCGGGTCGCTGCCGCGTCGGACAGCTGCTTCTCGATCTTCGAGATGAGGGTCTTCGCCTTGTCCGGCTGTCCCAGCGCCTTGGCGATGATGTCTATCTGCTGGTCCCAGTCCGTGCTCCACGCCAGTTCGGGATAGGCGACCGTGGGGGCGATGTCCTTGAGGATGTCGTAATCCTTCTGCGTGATCCCGGACCACGGCGCGAGGATGACGTCCGGCGCCAGCTCGGTGATGGCCTCGAAGTCGATGTCCTCGCCGCCGGTGAACTGGGTCGGCAGCTTGTCGCCCTTCTTCTCCACCGCTTCGTGGATCCAGGGCAGATAGCCCGACTTGTCGCTTCCCCACTCGTAACTCTCGATGCCCACCGGGGTGTGGCCGAGCGCGATGGCCGTCTCCGCCGAACCCTGGCCGAGGGTGACGACCCGTTCGGGCTGCTTCTTGATCTCCGCCGTTCCGAGCGCGCTCTTGATGGAGACGGGGAACGCTCCGCCGCCCTTCCCGGATGCGCCGGAGGTCTCCTTGCCGTCGTCGCTCGACGAACATCCACCGAGGACGAGAACGAACGCTGCGGCGGTGGCAGTTGCGGCGAGCGTCCGGCGACGCGCGCGGGTGAACCGGGACATGGGTATTCCTCATGGGTAGGCGGACGGAGCGGGCGAACCCCACGCGGAGTGCGTGAATTTAGGTAAGCCTAAGCTAAGTGAACTTCCGCCTACAACCGGCCTCCGGGTGTCGGGGTTCGCCTTCGGTCCGGGCCATTGGTGAAAGGTCTGGAGCGATCCGCGTCGGGCATGTCGAGGGGGGATTGTCAGGATCATGACAGTCGCGCCGCAGGGTCGTTGAGCGAAATCGCGGGCCGGGCAGCTCCGCCGAGTGTGGACGGAGCTGCCATTCCGGCCGTACGGACCGTCGGGCCGCGCGGCCGGGAGGTCCGTACGGTCAGGAGGTCCGTACGGTCAGGAGTGGTCCGGACGGTCCGTATCGTCAGGAGCGGGGCTCGGAAGCGTCGAGCATGGCGTCGCGCTCCACGACCTTGATCCGCTCGCGCCCCTGCTCCGCGCCCAGCGCCCGCTCGTGCGCGTCCAGGCGGTACCAGCCCTCGCGGGTCGTGTAACGGACGCCGCGCTCCTCCAGGAACGCGGTGACGGCCTCCGGCTCGGGCTGTGCCGGTACGGCCAGTCGGCCCGTGGCGTGGTCCTCCAGGAGGCAGGCGACCGTCTCGTTGGCGTCGCCCTTGGTGTGGCCGATCAGGCCGATCGGACCGCGCTTGATCCACCCCGTGACGTACACCGAGGACATGGGCTCCGCGCCGTCGACGACGCGCCCCGCGGCGTGCGGGACGGTGCCGGAGGCCACGTCGAACGGGAGCTTCGGGAGCTCCTGCGAGTAGTAGCCGACCGCGCGGTAGACGCTCTGCACGTCCCAGTCGGTGAAGCGTCCGGTGCCCTTGACGTTCCCGGTGCCGTCCAGCTCGGTCCGCTCGGTCCGCAGACCGACGACCCGGCCGTCCTCGCCGAGGATCTCCGCCGGGGACTCGAAGAAGTGCAGGAACAGCTTGTGCGGCCGTTCGCCCACGTCGCGGATGGCCCAGTTCTCCAATGTCGAGGCGACCATGTTGGCCTGCTTGTTGCCGCGCCGGGTCTCGATCGAACCTTGGTCGTACTCGATGTCCTCGGGATTGACGATGACCTCGATGTTCGGCGAGTGGTCCAGCTCCCGCAGCTCCATCGGGCTGAACTTGGCCTGCGCGGGACCACGACGCCCGAAGACGTGCACTTCCAGGGCCTTGTTGGCCTTCAGGCCCTCGTAGACGTTCGCGGGTATCTCGGTCGGCAGCAGTTCGTCCGCCGTCTTGGCGAGCATGCGCGCCACGTCCAGGGCCACATTGCCCACCCCGAGCACGGCGACCTTCTCCGCCTCCAGGGGCCAGGTGCGCGCCACCTCGGGGTGTCCGTCGTACCAGGAGACGAAGTCGGCCGCACCGTGGGAGCCGTCCAGGCCGCTGCCGGGGATGTCGAGCGCGCGGTCCGCGTCGGCGCCGGTGGAGAAGATCACCGCGTCGTAGAAGGACCGCAGATCGTCCAGGTCGATATCGGAGGGGTAGTCGACGTTGCCGAACAGCCGCAGCTGCGGCTTGTCGAGCACCTGGTGCAGTGCCTGGACGATGCCCTTGATCCGCGGGTGGTCGGGGGCCACCCCGTAACGGATCAGGCCGAAGGGGGCGGGCATCCGCTCGAACAGATCGATCGAAACCCCCGGGTCCTGTGCGGCCTCGGATTTCAGCAGCGCGTCCGCAGCGTAGATTCCGGCGGGGCCGGCTCCGACTATGGCGACGCGGACGGGGCGGGTCATGGAGTTGCAGGTCCTTAGAACGGGCTGACGTGGGCGGTGCGGCGCACGGTAGAAGTAAGGCTGGGCTTACCGTGCTCCACGGGACACGGTAACCGTTGCTGACCTGCGCTCTCCCGGCGGGCGGCTCTCCGGGTGCTCCCGAACGGTGCCCTCCGGTGTCAGGCACGGGTCCGGGAACCGCCGTCGAACGCCTGGAGCGGGAATCCCTCACCTGTGCGGGGTTCGCTCGAAGATTCGGACAAATGATGGCAGAGTGACCCACATGGACGATCGGGTAGCGGGTGCCCTGTCACTCCCGGACGACTGGCCCGCCCACCCGGATCTCAGCCTCGCCCTGAACCGCATGGGCAGCTTCGACTGGGACCTCGACACCGGCCTCATGCACATGGACCGTCCCGCACTCGAGGTGTTCGACCTGCGGGACGAGGAGTACGACAACCGGCCGGATTCGATCGCCGTGCGGATGCCGCCCGAGGAGGGAGTCCGGCTCGATGCGATGGTCGCACAGGCCCTCAAGAGCGGGCAGCGGAACTACGGCGCGTACTTCAGGATCCTGAGGCGAGACGGCACGCTGCGCTGGACCCACACCCAGGGCTTCATCCAGCGCGACGGGAGCGGCCGTCCCCATCGCATCATCGGCATCGTCCGCGACGCCACCCAGGAGCTGGCCGACTCGACGGCCCGCCGGGAACCGGACACGGAGCGGCAGTGCCGCACCAGCCTGGTGGAGGGCGCCACGGCCGCACTCGCCCATGCCCGGACGGTCCGGGACGTCATCGAGGTGCTGAAGAACTCCCAGGGGCTGGCGCATCTCGGTGCGACCGGCCTGGTCGTCGGGCTGATCGAGGCCGGACGCATCCATCTCGTGGCGGGCGGCCCGGAGGGCTCGTTCGTCCCCGGTACGCGGTACACCCGGACGGACGAGGGCTACCCGATGAGCGAAGTCGTACGCACCCTCGCGCCCCGCTTCATCGACTCCGCCACGGACTTCGCCACCTCGTACCCGATTCTCTGGCCGCACATCAGCCACCTCGGCATCACATCCGCCGCGTATCTGCCGCTGATCGCCCAGGCCCGGCCCATCGGCGCCATCGGGCTGCTCTACAGCGACAAGGCGGGCTTCACCGGTGACGAGCGCAATCTGCTCGTCGCGCTCGGCAGCTCCATCGCCCAGAGCCTGCAGCGGGCCATGCTGTACGAGCAGGAGCACGATCTCGCCGAGGGCCTCCAACAGGCCATGCTGCCGCGCCGGATCCCCGATGTGCCGGGGGCGCGGGTCGCCGTCCGGTACCGGTCGGCCCGGCTGGGCCGGGACATCGGGGGCGACTGGTACGACGTCATCCCGCTGCCCGGCGGCCGTGTCGGGGCCGTCATCGGGGACGTACAGGGCCATGACACGCATGCCGCGGCGGTCATGGGGCAGCTGCGCATCGTGCTGCGGGCCTACGCGGCCGAGGGGCACAGCCCCGCCACGGTGATGGCCCGCGCCTCCGTCTTCCTCCACGAACTGGACACCGACCGCTTCGCGACCTGCACGTACGCCGAGGTCGACCTGACGACCGGAGTGGTGCAGCTGGTCCGGGCCGGTCACATCGATCCGCTGCTGCGCGACATCGACGGCGACTGCCGCAGGCTGGTCGCGGAGGGTGGGCTGCCGCTGGGACTCTCCGCCGAGTTCGGGCGGCTCGAATATCCGGTGGGCACCGTCGAGCTGGATCCCGGTCAGACGCTTCTGCTCTTCACCGACGGGCTGGTGGAGATGCCCGGCGCCGATCTCGACGAGGGCATCGAGCTGCTGACGTCCATGGTGCGCACCGGTCCGCAGGACCTGCAGAAGCTGGCCGACCGGCTCTGCGAAGAGGTCGACGAGCGCGGCGGCGAGGACGATGTGGCGGTCCTGCTGCTGGGTCGCAAGGTCGCTCACGCACCCCAACCGGGCGGCAGGCTCCAGCAGCATGTCGCCCAGGGCGACCCGGAGGCGCTGAGCTCCGCACGGCACATGATCCGGGCGGCGGTACGGGCCTGGGGTGCCAGGACGCGGGCCGACGAGGTCGAGCTGGCGGCCGATGAGCTGATCACCAATGCGCTGATGCACACCGACGGCGGGGCGATCGTCACGATCCGGGTGCTCACCGGGTCCGAGCGGCGCCTGCGGGTCGATGTCGAGGACCGTTCCAGCGCACTGCCCCGACGCCGGGACGCGGGGGAGTCCGGGGTCTCCGGACGCGGGCTGATGCTGGTGGACCGGCTGGCCGACCTCTGGGGTGTGGAGTCGCGGGGCGTCGGCAAGTGCGTGTGGTGCGAATTCGTCATTCCGGAAAACGAATGAAGCGAATGAATCGGATGGTCCGGCCGGTCCGGATGGCGCGGATACGCGGATGGCGGAAGTGCCGAGCAGCGGCCCGAGGGGACGCCGCGTACGGGCCCGACAGATGCTGAGCACTACTCGACAGTAACAGAAAGTAACATGTCTGTGCTTGACCGTAACCGACCGCAAGCGATTGACTGCCACTCCGTCAGTCCTGTCTTTCGATGACATGAGGATCCGTTGGGCACTGAGCTGCTGACACCCCTCGACCTGGCCTTCTGGCACCTCGAATCCGATGCCCACCCCATGCACCTCGGTGCGCTCGCCGTCTTCTCGCCGGTCCCCGACCCGGCGCACGGCGTGAGCACCGAGACCGTGCTGGAACTGCTGGGTGCCCGCGCCGCCGCGATTCCACGGCTGCGGATGCGGGTCAGGGACGTACTGCTGCCGGTCGGCGGCGCGGCCTGGTTCGTGGACAAGGACTTCGATGTGCGGCGGCACATCGCGCCGGTGCGGCTGACCGAGGCGGAATCGCGCGGCGGGGACGACGGATTCATGGCGGGCGCCACCCGGCTGGCGGGCGAGCTGATGGAACGGCCGCTCGAACGGGGCCTGCCGCCCTGGCAGATGTACGTGATCGGCGGCGCCGACGGCGGCCCCTTCGCCGTGCTCGTCAAGCTCCACCACGCGCTCGCCGACGGAATGCGCGCGGTCGCCATCGGCGCCGGGATCTTCGACGAGATCGCTTCCGCCGGCCGTGCCCGCAGCGGCATCCCCACCCGCCGGGCGCGCGCGGTCCCGCCCCGCTCCTGGATGCCGGGCCCGCGCCAGGTCGCCGGCCTCGCGCTGGGCCGGATCGAGGACCTCGGCCGGGCCTTCGGAGTCGGTGCCTCCATGGTGTGGGCCAGCCGCCTCGATCTGCGCGGCGCGCCGGCGCTCATCGCGAGCTCCAGCGGCACCCGGCGGCTCGCCACCGCCGACCTGGACCTCGATGCGGTCCAGCGGATCCGCCGCGCCGCCGGAGGTACGACCAACGACGTCCTCCTCGCGGTCGTCGCCGGGGCCCTGCGCCGCTGGATGCTGGAGCGCGGAGAGGCGCTGCCGGCCGAGGACCCGCGCGCCCTGGTGCCGGTCTCCCGGCGCAGACCGGGCCAGGCGGCCGCGACGGGGAACAAGCTCTCCGCCTATCTGCTCGGACTCCCCGTCCGCGAACCCGACCCCTGGAAACGACTCCGTACCGTCCGCACCGCCATGGACCGCAACAAGTCCGCGGGACCCTTCCGCGGGGCCGGTGCGGTCGCCGTGCTCGCCGATCAACTGCCCTCGCTGGCCCACCGCTTCGGCGCGCCCATCGCCGGGAACGCGGCCAGGATGCTCTTCGACGTCCTGGTCACCAGCGTGCCCCTGCCGCGCTCGGCGCTCTCGCTCGGCGGCTGCCCGCTGCGCGCCGTCTACCCGATGGCGCCGCTGGCCCGCGGCCAGTCCCTGGCCATCGCCCTGTCCACGTACGGCGGCCGGGTGCGGGTCGGGCTGGTGGCCGACGGCAAGGCGCTGCCCGATCTGGAGCGGCTGGCGAGCTGCGCCCACGACGAGGTGGCGCACCTGCTCGAACTGCTGCCGACCGGCTGAACGGTTCACACCGGATCAGTCATAGATCGGACAGATCTCTGGAAAAGTGCCGCAGATCATGGTGTCCGAAGTGTTGACGCATCCAAGTGATCCGATGAATATTCGCTGTGTGCAGGAAGTGATCACGGGGGAGGGCGACGGAAGCATGCGGCGCAACAGGCTGGGCAACAGCACGGTCGAGGTCACCGAACTGTCCTTCGGAGCCGCCGCCATCGGCAATCTCTTCAGCGCCGTCGACCCCGCGCAGGCGGCGGCCGCCGTGGACGCCGCATGGGGCGAGGGCATCCGCTACTTCGACACCGCGCCGCACTACGGACTCGGCCTCTCCGAACGACGGCTCGGCGAGGCCCTGCGCGACAGACCCCGCGACTCCTACGTGCTGTCCACCAAGGTGGGACGCGTGCTCGACAAGCTGCCCGCCGACACCGCCACCGAGCGCATGACCGACGGGCTGTCCGAGGGCTTCGCCGTGCCCGCCACGCACCGCCGCCGCTGGGACTTCAGCGCCGACGGCGTGCGCCGCAGCATCGAGGACAGCCTGGAACGGCTCGGACTCGACCGGGTCGACATCGCCTATCTGCACGACCCGGACGACCACGCGGAGGCAGCGTTCCACGAGGCCTACCCGGCACTGGAGAAGCTGCGCGCACAGGGCGTCGTCGGAGCCATCGGTGCCGGGATGAACCAGACCGCCATGCTCACCCGCTTCCTGCGCGACACCGACGTCGACGTCGTGCTCTGCGCGGGCCGGTACACCCTCCTCGACCAGTCCGCCCTCACCGAGCTGCTGCCCGAGGCCGCCGCCCGCGGCCGCAGCGTCGTCGTCGGCGGGGTCTTCAACTCCGGGCTGCTCGCCGACCCGCGCCCCGGCGCCACGTACGACTACACGGCCGCGCCCCTGGCCCTCCTGGACCGGGCGCTGCGGATCAAGGCCGTCACCGAGGGCCACGGCGTCCCGCTGCGGGCCGCCGCCCTCCACTACCCGCTCGCGCACCCGGCCGTCGCCGGAGTGCTCGTCGGCACCCGCTCCCCGGGCGAGGTGCGCGACGCCGCCGCCCTGCTCCGCCGCGAGATCCCGGACGGACTCTGGGACGACCTGCGCGCCGAGGGCCTGCTCACCGAGGACGGACACTGACATGAGAATCGCCCTGCACACCAAGGTCCGCGCCGACCGCATCGAGGAGTACGAGGCCGCGCACCGCGAAGTCCCCGCGGAGCTCACCACCGCGATCCGTGCGGCGGGCGCCACCTCCTGGACGATCTGGCGCAGCGGCACCGACCTCTTCCACGTCATCGACTGCGAGGACTACGCCGCGCTCCTTGCCGAACTGGAGAAACTCCCGGTCAACGTCGCCTGGCAGGCCAGGATGGCCGAGCTGCTCGACGTCGTGCACGACTACTCCTCGGACGGTGCCGAAGCCGGTCTCCCGGTCGCCTGGGAGCTGTGACATGAGCGGTCAGGAACGGATCGTCGACGCCCACCACCATGTGTGGGACCTGTCGGTACGCGACCAGGACTGGATCACCGGCGACGAACTCGCCCCGCTCCGGCGCACCTTCACCCTCGACGACCTGGAGACCGAGGCGCGCGACGCCGGGGTGTACGCCACCGTCCTCGTCCAGACCGTCACCGTCCCCGCGGAAACCCCCGAGTTCCTGGCCCTCGCCCATGACAACGACCTCGTCGCGGGCGTCGTCGGCTGGTGCGACCTCACCGCCCCGGACGTCGCCGACACTCTGGCCGCGCTGCGCGAACTCCCCGGCGGCGACCGGCTCGTCGGCATCCGCCACCAGGTCCAGGGCGAACCCGACCCCGAGTGGCTGCTGCGCCCCGACGTCCGGCGCGGACTCGCCGCCGTCGCCGACGCGGGGCTCGTCTACGACCTCGTCGTCCAGGCCCGCCAACTGCCCGCCACCGTCCGGGCCGCCGCCCTGCTCCCCGGGTTGACCTTCGTACTCGACCACGCCGGCAAACCGCCCGTCGTCACCGGTGAACTGCACCCCTGGGCCGACGACCTCCGGGCCCTCGCCGCCCGCCCCAACACCGTGTGCAAACTCTCCGGCCTGGTCACCGAGGCCGATGTGCACTCCTGGACCGTGAGCGATCTGCGCCCGTACGCCGACACCGTCCTCGACGCCTTCGGGCCCGACCGGCTGATGTTCGGCTCGGACTGGCCGGTGTGCCGGCTCGCCGCCACGTACCGGGAGGTCGTCGACACGGCACGCACCCTGACCGATGCCCTCACCGAGGACGAGCGGCACCGCGTCCTCGCCGCCACGGCCGAGCGCGTGTACGGCCTCTGACAGGCGGCCGGCCGACGCTTCCGGCAGTCTGGAACCATGCCCGAACTGCCGGAAGTCGAAGCCCTGCGGGTCTTCCTCGACGACCACCTCGTCGGCAGGGAGATCGACCGCGTCCTGCCACTGACCGTCAGTGTCCTCAAGACGTACGACCCGCCCCTCACCGCGCTGAACGGCACCACGGTCACGGCCATCGCCCGGCACGGCAAGTTCCTGGACATCGCCGCCGGGCAGCTCCACCTGATCACCCACCTCGCCCGGGCCGGCTGGCTGCGGTGGAAGGACGCCTTCCCCGCCACGCCGCCACGCCCCGGCAAGGGACCCCTGGCTTTGCGCACCGTACTCACCGGCGGCGACGGCTTCGACCTCACCGAGGCGGGCACCGCCAAACGCCTCGCCGTATACCTGGTGCACGAACCGGCCGAGGTGCCCGGCATCGCCCGACTCGGCCCCGACCCCCTCGACGATTCCTTCGACCGGGACGCGTTCGCCGCGCTGCTCGCCGGGGAACGCCGCCGGATCAAGGGCGCCCTGCGCGACCAGTCCCTGATCGCGGGCATCGGCAACGCCTACAGCGACGAGATCCTGCACGCCGCGAAGATGTCGCCGTATCTGCTCACCGCGAACCTCACCGACGACCAGATCAGCCGGCTGCACACCGCGCTGCGCACCACACTCCGCGACGCGGTCGCCCGTTCCGGCGGACTGCGGGCCGGAGAGCTCAAGGCCGAGAAGAAGAGCGGGATGCGCGTCCATGGACGCACCGGCGAGGCGTGCCCCGTCTGCGGCGACACCATCCGCGAGGTGTCGTTCAGCGACTCCTCGCTCCAGTACTGCCCCACCTGCCAGACCGGCGGCAAACCGCTGGCCGACCGCCGCCTGTCCCGACTGCTCAAGTAGCCCGGTCCGGCGGGTGCCCCGCACTCCGGCCCGGCACCCCCACGCACGTTCTACACTCCGCCCATGCTGCGCGTACTCGCCGTCGACGACGAAGAACCCGCTCTGGAGGAACTCCTCTACCTCCTGCGCGCCGATCCCCGCATCCGCAGCGCCGAGGGCGCCACCGGGGCCACCGAGGCACTGCGCCGCATCGGCAGTGCCGTCGAGGCGGGCCCCGACGACCCTTCCGCCATCGACGTCGTCTTCCTCGACATCCACATGGCCGGCCTCACCGGCCTCGACGTCGCCCAACTGCTGGCCGGGTTCGCCGCACCCCCGCTCATCGTCTTCGTCACCGCGCACGAGGGATTCGCCGTCCACGCCTTCGATCTGAAAGCCGTGGACTACGTCCTCAAGCCGGTCCGCCGCGAACGCCTCGCCGAAGCGGTCCGCCGCGTGGCCGAACAGGTCGGTGACCGCTCCGCACCCGTGCTCGACACCGCGGGCGACCAGATACCGGTGGAGCTCGGCGGAGTGACCCGGTTCATCCCGATCGACGACATCGCCTACGCCGAGGCCCAGGGCGACTACGCCCGGCTGCACACCGCCACCGGCAGCCACCTCGTCCGCGTCCCCCTCACCACCCTGGAGGAACGCTGGCGCACCCGCGGCTTCGTACGCATCCACCGGCGCCATCTCGTCGCGCTGGGCCGGATCGACGAACTCCGCCTGGACGCCGGCAGCATGAGTGTGCGCGTCGGCACCGCCGAGCTCGCCGTGAGCCGTCGCCACGCCCGTGCGCTGCGCGATCTGCTGATGCGCCGGACCGGCCGCTGACCAGGGACTACCCGGACCCGAACCCCTTCCCACGAGGGCCCCGTGCTGCGTACACTCCGGGCCCATGTCCGCAGAGCCAACACCCCGGCGTGAAGTGGTGACGGGGGAGCCCCGGCGGGTGCGACCGCTGCCGCGATACCGCACCCAGTCGGAGATCGACGAGCAGACCGCACTGGGCGGCGCGTACGTCCGTTCGCTGATGCGCAGCCAGTTGCGCGCCGGACTCTCCGCCTTCATCGTCCTCGCGGTGGTCGTCGGCACACTGCCCCTGGTCTTCGAGGCCCTGCACAGCGCCGCGCTGGTGTGGGCGGTCCTCGGGTTCGCCGCCTATCCGCCCCTGACCCTGACCGCCTGGTGGTACGTGCGAAGGGCCGAGCGCAACGAACGCGACTTCGCCCGGCTCGTGGAAGGCCGCCCCGCACCGTGAGCCGCGCGTACGCGGTGGCGGCCGTCGGCTCCGTCGTGGTCGCGACCGTCCTCGTCGGCGGCTTCGGGCTGCGCATCTCCCGTACCACCTCCGACTTCTACGTCGCCTCACGCACCGTACGACCGCGGCTCAACGCCGCGGCGATCAGCGGCGAATACCTCTCCGCTGCCTCCTTCCTCGGCATCGCGGGCCTGGTCCTCGTGCACGGACCGGACATGCTCTGGTACCCGGTCGGCTACACCGCGGGCTATCTGGTGCTGCTGGTCTTCGTCGCCGCACCGCTGCGCCGCTCGGGGGCGTACACCCTGCCCGACTTCGCCGAGGGACGGCTGGAATCGCGGCAGGTGCGCAGGCTGGTGAGCGTCTTCGTCGTCGCGGCGGGTTGGCTCTACCTCGTACCGCAGCTCCAGGGCGCGGGACTGACGCTCAAGATCCTGACCGGGGCGCCCGGCTGGCTCGGCGACGTGCTCGTGGCGTCCGTCGTCGTCATCGCCGTCGCCGCGGGCGGCATGCGGTCCATCACCTTCGTGCAGGTCTTCCAGTACTGGCTGAAACTGACCGCACTCCTCGTCCCCGCGATCTTCCTGGTGCTCGCCTGGCAGAGCGACGGGCGGCCCCGCGTCCACTTCGAAGAACAGCTCTCCGTCTTCCGCGCCGACCATCCGCTGTACGCCACCTACGGACTGATCGTCGCGACATTCCTCGGCACCATGGGCCTGCCCCATGTCGTCGTCCGCTTCTACACCAGCCCCAACGGCCGCGACGCCCGCCGTACGACGGTCGCCGTCCTCGCCCTCATCGGCGTGTTCTACCTGCTGCCGCCGGTCTACGGCGCACTGGGCAGGCTGTACGCCCCCGAGCTGATCCACGGTGGGGACGCGGACGCCGCCGTACTGCTGCTGCCCGGCCGGGTCATCGGCGGGCTCGGCGGGGATCTGCTCGGCGCGCTCATCGCGGGCGGCGCCTTCGCCGCGTTCCTGTCGACCGCCTCCGGCCTCACGATGGCCGTCGCGGGCGTCATCACCCAGGACGTGCTCCCGTCGCGCGGGGTACGGCACTTCCGGCTCGCCACCGTCCTCGCCATGTGCGTACCGCTGGCCGGTTCGCTGCTGGTGAGCCGGGTCCCGGTGGCCGACTCGGTGGGGATGGCGTTCGCCGTCTCCGCGTCCTCCTTCTGCCCGCTGCTGGTCCTCGGCATCTGGTGGCGGCGGCTCACCCCGCCCGGCGCGATCGCCGGACTGCTGCTCGGCGGCGGCTCCGCGTTCCTGTCCGTCGCCATCACCGTCAGCGGCGCGGTACGCCCGCCCGGCTGGCCGCACGCCCTGCTCGCCTGGCCCGCCGTCTGGTCGGTGCCGGTCGGCTTCCTCGCCATGGTCCTGGTGTCCCTCGCCACGCCCGGCCGGATACCTCCCGGCACCAATGTCGCCATGACCCGCTTCCACCTGCCGGAAGCGCTGTGAGGGCCCGGCAGCGGGCTTCGCGGCGTCGCGGGGCCGGGGCACGCACCTCGCGGCGTTGTCGTCGATCACCAACGCTCCTTCACCAAGTTCTCGGCTGCGCTCGAGCAGCGGAGACCCCGTCCGGCTCGATCCTCCGCCTTGCGATGCACGCGACCCGGTCCCGCTCCTTCACCCGCGCTGCCCACTGCCGGGCCCTCTTGACCTCGGGGAGACACCGATGACCGGGGCCGGATGCGCCGCAGTCGTCCTGCTCGTCGTTCTGCTGCTCGGCGCGGGCTTCCTGCTCGGTCGCCGCACTGCCCGTCCCGTCCGCACCAGCGACGTCGGAACCCCCGTCGAGCACGCCACCTTCGAGACCCTGCACACCGCCTCGCTCGCCGCGCCTTCGCTGCGGGCCGGACTCACCGAGGAGAGCGCCCGCAAATCCGCCCGCGGACTCCGCTCCCTGCTCGGCACCGACGCCCTCTGCCTCACCGACCGAGACCGGGTGCTCGTCTGGGACGGCGCGGGCGAACACCACGACAGGCACGTCATGGACCAGGTGCGGGGCCTCCTCGCCAGCGGCCGCGACACCGCCTTCGCAAGCGACTGCGACGACCTCGACTGCCCGCTGCGCTGGGCCGTGGCCGTGCCGCTCACCGTCGACCACCGGGTCCTCGGCACCCTCATCGCCTACGCCCCGCGCGAATCCGCGGTGCTCGCGCGCGCGGCCGGAGAAGTCGCCCGCTGGGTCTGCGTACAGCTGGAACTCGCCGAACTCGACCGCTCCCGCACCCAGCTCATCGAGGCCGAGATCAGGGCGCTGCGGGCCCAGATCTCCCCGCACTTCATCTTCAACTCCCTTGCCGCCATTGCCTCGTTCGTCCGCACAGACCCCGAGCAGGCCCGCGAACTCCTCCTGGAATTCGCCGACTTCACTCGTTACTCGTTCCGCAGCCACGGCGACTTCACCACCCTCGCCGATGAACTCCACTCCATCGACCAGTACCTGGCACTGGTTCGGGCCCGCTTCGGTGAACGGCTCGCCGTCACCCTCCAGGTCGCCCCCGAAGTGCTGCCCGTCGCCCTGCCGTTCCTCTGCCTGCAGCCGCTCGTCGAGAACGCCGTCAAGCACGGCCTCGAAGGGGCCGTCACCAGCAGCCGCATCACCATCAGCGCACTCGACGCCGGCTCCGAGGCCGAGGTCGTCATCGAGGACGACGGCACCGGAATGGACCCGGAACGCCTGCGGCACATCCTGCGCGGCGAGGGCGGAGAATCCACCGGAATCGGACTGCTGAACGTCGACGAACGGCTGCGCCAGGTGTACGGGGACGACTACGGGCTCGTCATCGAGACCGGCATCGGCGCCGGGATGAAGATCACGGTACGGCTGCCCAAGTACCGTGCGGGGGTGCACGGTTCCTGACCGCCGCCATCGGATGCTCGAAGGCACCCGCCCTGCGGGTCTTCACCTCGCAGACCACGAGTGCGT
>NZ_JBHVFF010000233.1:0-14137 GCF_042801895.1 Streptomyces sp. NPDC057543
CCCCTGCTGCTTATTCCCCCTTTACCAAAACCTGACCGGGTGGTCTATCTCACCACCCGTCAACCCCTTATTACGGTCGCGTAGGTCACATTCGGCGGTGCAGGATAAGCGTTTGTGGCAGACGATTCGAGAAAAAAACAACGTGGCGTCATCAACCGACACGGCGTCATCGGGTCGTACGCAGCGATTGGCGACAGCTTCACCGAGGGAGTGGGCGACCCGGGTCCGGACGGGACCTTCGTCGGCTGGGCGGACCGTTTCGCGGTACTTCTCGCGGACCAGCTCCCGGACCCCGGTGCGGAATCGAGCACCGACGGCTCCACGCACGGGAATTTCAGGTACGCCAATCTCGCCGTACGCGGACGCCTCCTCGACCAGATCGTCGAGGAGCAGGTGCCGCGCGCCAAGGAGCTCGCACCCGACCTGGTGAGCTTCTGCGCGGGCGGCAACGACATCATCAGGCCCGGCACCGACCCCGATGACGTGGCCGAGCGTTTCGAGCGCGCGGTCGCCGAGCTGACCGAATCGGTCGGCACCGTGATGGTCACCACCGGCTTCGACACCCGTGGCGTTCCCGTGCTGCGCCATCTGCGCGGCAAGATCGCCACCTACACCGCCCATGTGCGGTCCATCGCCGACCGCTACGACTGCCCGGTCCTCGACCTGTGGTCGCTGCGGTCCGTCCAGGACCGGCGCGCCTGGGACGACGACCGGCTCCATCTGTCGCCCGAGGGACACACCAGGGTCGCGTTGCGCGCCGCCCAGGTCCTCGGTCTCGATGTGCCGGCAGACCCCGACCAGGAATGGCCACCGCAGGCACAGCGCGGCACGCTCGAAGTACGGCGCGACGACATCCACTGGGCGCGCGAGTACCTGGTGCCGTGGATCGGCCGACGGCTGCGCGGCGAGTCCTCCGGCGACCATGTCGAGGCCAAGCGGCCCGACCTGCTGCCGCTCTAAGGGCTGTCCCGTAGTCCCCGGTGGATCAGCGCGCGGCGTCAGATGCGGTGCATCGCAAGGCGGAGGGGTGCTCGCATACTGGCTGTATTCGGGCGTTCCGACAACGCGGCGAGGTGCCGTAGCTGTCGCCGTGCGGCTTCGAATCCAAGGCGGAGGAGGGAAGCGACGCGGAGCGTCGTTGACCGACGACAACGCCGGAGGCGGAGTCGCAGGGCGTCGGGAGCCCGCTCTCTATCGCGGGTGAGGTCGTTAGACCTGCCGCCGCTCCACGGCCTGTCCGGCGGCTCACGACCGGGGTCGCGACCGTGGCGTCCTCGCCCGCCGGACGGGCGCGAGTCTCAGGCTCGTCCGGCGGATCGAGGACGTTCGGCGGATGCGGCCTGTCCGGCGGATCCGGCTTGTCCGGTGAGGGACGACAGCGGCGGCGCCGGTATCCGCTCCAGCACGCCGCCCGCGAAGACGTCGTACAGCGGCAGCGTCTCCAGATGCACATAGCCGATGTGGCAGTCGCAGACGGCCAGCGGGCAGGCGCGCGGGCCGAGCGAGCGCCGGTAACTGCCGTCGTAGAGGTTGCCGAGCTCCGCCGGGACGAAATGGCAGCGCCGCACCGTGCCGTCACCGTCCACCGAGATGACCGACTCGCCCGTCCGACACGGCAGTCCGGCCGAGCGGTGCGGATGCCGGCTGTACGGGAAGAGCGGGTCCAGGGCCGTCCAGCGGTCCGCCTCCTCGTCCGTATAGGTGTGCCCCTCCGCGGCGTTCACCCAGAGATAGACCTCGGCGGGCAGCGCGGCCCGCAGCCGCCGGGCCTCTTCGAGATGGTCGTCGAGCCCGACGACACCGACGCTGTGGCGAATGCCGAGCGCGGTCAGCTCTCCGCACTTGGCGAGGAACCTCTCGTACGGCGTCTGCCCCGGGTGGTACGTGCACCACAGCGCGATCTTCTCGCGGCCGGCCTCACCCGCCTCAGCCAGCCAGCCCGTTCGGTTGCTGAGGTTGGTCTGGATCGCGACCCGGCCGATGTGCGGCAGTCGCGCCAACTCGACCAGTGCGCGCCGGTACCAGGAGCGGACCAGACCCTCGCCCCAGGGGGTGAACAGGACCGATATCCGGTCACCGGTCTGCGCCGCGGCCCACGCGGTGAATCGCTCCAGCGCGGCGCGGTCGGCACGCAACTGCTCCCGGCTGTCGCGCCGCTTCGCGAACGGGCAGTACGGGCAGTCGTAGTCGCAGGACGCGAGCGGACCGCGGTAGAGGATGGTCAGGTCCATGGGCGCGCTCACTTCATTTCGTACGCGGCCATCGCGGCCCGCACACCGGGGGAGAAGAGTTCCGGGCCCAGCGCGTCGGAGTGGGCCAGGCCCTCGGGGGAGAGCCGCAGCAGTCCGGACGCCCCGGCCGTCGCGTCGAGCCAGCCGCGCGCCTCGAACTCTGCCAGTTCGACGGGGAAGTCATCGGCCGGGGAAGTACCGAAGCGCTCCCGGTAGTCGGCCTGCCGCAGCCCTTCGGCCTGGAGGACGGACTGCAGGAGGTGGCGTCGGCGCGCCTCGTCGCCGTCGACGTACCGGCCGACCTCGGCGCGCGAGAAGTCCTCGGTGGCGGTGTAGCCGTCGATGATGGCCCGAACCTCCCGCATCTCCACCGCGTAGTCGAAGGAGTAGTGCAGCTTCGTGGTGTAAGAGCGGGCGCCGCAGCCCAGGCCGATCATGCCGTCGGTCTGGCAGGCGTAGTCGTCGTGGCCGTCCGTCCGCGGGGCGTCCGCGCGGCGGAACATCCGCATGGACACCTGCTCGTAGCCGTGGGCGAGGAGATGGTCGCGGCCCGCGCGGTACAGCCGCAGCCGCTGCTCGTCCCAGGCGGCGTCCGCCGCCGCCTCGCCGTCGGCGCCGAGCCGCCCGAGACCGGTCAACGGGCGGACGTACAGCGGGTAGAGGTACAGCTCCTCCGGCCGCCAGCCGAGTGCCGTGTCCAGCGAGGTGTGCCAGCTGTCCTCGGTCTGCCCGTCGATGCCGTAGATCAGGTCGATGTTGAGGACCGGAATGCGGGCATCACGTATCCGGTCCAGGGCCGCCTCCACGTCGGCGCGCCGCTGCGGTCGCACCGCCGCACGCGCCTCGGCCTCGACGAAGCTCTGCACCCCGATGCTGATCCTGGTCGTACCGCGGTCGGCGAGGACGGCCAGCCGGTCGGCCGTCGCGGTCGACGGCGACGTCTCGACCGACAGCGGAACGGCCCGCAGATCGGCGCCCATCCGCTTCTCCGCGATGTCGCAGAGCCGTTCCAGCTCCGCCGCGGTCAGGAACGTGGGAGTGCCCCCGCCGAACGCCGCCGCGGCGAACCGCACCGGCTCCGCGGCGCCCAGCGCGTCGCGGACGGCGGTGGCCTGCCGGTCCAGCGCGTCGAGATAGCGGGTCGTCAGCTCGTCGGGAGCGCCGATCCGGGTGAAGAGATTGCAGAAGCCGCAGCGGACCTCGCAGAACGGTACGTGGAGATAGAGCGAGAGCGCGTCCTTGCGCTCGGTCGCCCACAGCTCGCGCAGCACCGGCCGCTCGGCGAGCGGCCGGTAGGCCGTCTTGTGCGGATAGGCGTACACATAGCTCTGGTACGGGCGGGTGGACCGTGCGACGGTCGTGGTGCGGCTCATGATGCGGTGGCCCCCGGTTCCAGGAAGAAGTGCGCGTACGGAACGGTCCAGACGGATTCGTGGCCGAGCCGGTGACCGGTGTAGCCGTCGTCCCCGTACGCCGTTCCGTGGTCGGAACAGACGATGGCGAAACAGCGGCGACGACTGCTCGCGGCGGCGAAGAGCCGGCCGATGTGCGCGTCGACGTACTCCAGAGCGGCGGCATGGGTGGCGCGGGAATCGCCCGCCTCGCGGGTGGCACCCGGCTGGTGGAACCAGTTCGGCTGGTGCAGGGCGGACACATTGACGAAGAGGAACAGCCGCTGCTCGGCGGGGAGTTCGGCAACGACCTGTTCGGCGCGGGCCACCTGCGCCTCGAACGAGGTGGGCGACGCGACCCCGAACTCCGGTTCCCAGTGGCTCTCCTGGAACATGCCGGGCAGTACCGAGCCCAGCGGGCCCTGCCGGTTGAAGAAGCCGACACCGCCGACGCACACCGTGCGATACCCCGCACCGGCCAGTGCGGACAGCAGATCGGGTGTGTCGAAGACGAAGGTCCCCGAAGCGGTGGACTCGCTGCCCGCGAAACGTGCCGCGAACAGTCGGGGGTGCGGCCCCGGGCCGGCCGGGGTGGGCAGGAACCCCGCGAAGATCGCCTGGTGCGAGGCGTACGTGAAGCTGCCGGGCGCATGCCGCTTCTCCCAGACACCACCCGGTAGATGGCGTGCCAGGTGCGGGATGCGACCGGCGGCGGCGAGCTCCGCCGCCACGTCGTAGCGCAGCGTGTCGAGGGTGACGAGCAGCAGGTCGTGGGTGCCCACGATCTCGCTCATGTCCGGGTTCCGGGCCTCCGTGGAGGCGGGCGCGGTGTCAGGGAGTGGCGGCTGCACGGTGGTTCCTTGCTCTGTTCAGTACGGCGGCGACCTGCGCCGCGTAGGTGTCCTGGCCCTCGGCGCCGCTGCCGGGGAGTCCGGTCAGTCGCGGAAGCAGATCGCCGAAGGCGTTGACCTCGCCGACGGCGAAGCGCCGCCAGCCGGTCGCGGGCAGCAGATCGACGCCCACGCACAGCGTGTCCGGGAAGCACGCCGCGGCCCGTTCGCACAGGGCCAGGGCTTCGGTCCAGCTGCCGCCCGCGGCCTCGACGGCCGCACGGACGTCGTCGAGATCTCCGCGCGTGCCGCCGAGGTGAAGATTGGTCATGGGGGAGTGGCTGGTGCGCACGACGGCATGGGTGGCCCGGCCCGCCACCACCACGACCCGCAGGTCTGCAGCCCGGCCGCACTGGGTGGCCTTGGGCAGCCAGCGCTCGATGTGCAGCCCGTCCGGCGCGAGGGCGTCGACGATCGCCGCGACCTCCCGCTCCGTCGTGCAGCGGCGCACCCGCAAGGAGTTGAAGAGCCGGCCGGCCGTGTCCCGCTCCACCGACGTGGTGGCCCTGACCCGGCCCGGCCCGGCCGTCTCGACGGCCAGGACCCCCGAGGCGGACGAGCCGTGCGCGAGCTTCACGAAGGCCCTGGGCATGTTGTGGGCCGTCATCCGCTCGCGTACGTCCACCCAGTCGCGCACCACGGGCGCCGCGGCGCCCGAGGTCGGCGAGGCAGGTACACGTACTCCGGCGTCGTCCAGCACGGCATGGCAGAGCCGCTTGTCGAAGAGCACCGCGACATCGCCCGGGTCGTCCAGCAGGACGGCACCGGAAGCGGCGGCCGCCCGCGCCACCGCCCCTACGGCCTCGGTGAAACGGGCGTACCACAAGGCGGTCCCCTCGACCCTGGTCGGATCGCCGACGGCCCTCAGCAGCCGCTCCACCTCGGCGTCCTCACCGGGCGAGTCCATCCGTACGGTCTCGCCCGGCCGGAAGGCGGCCTCGCCGCGCAGGACGTCCAGCCAGGACACGACACGCGCCGCGGGCAGCCCGGCGGTGCGCACGGCGTCCTGGAAGAGTGCGACCCGGCGGTTCCCGGGCACCCCCACGACGACGAAGCGCGGCTCCGGGCCGGTCGTACTACTCGCTGACGGCGACATAGCGCTCGTCGTCCTCTTCCGGATCCCAGTACTCGACCTCGTCGATCTCACCGTTCACCCGGCCGGAACCGAGCAGGTTCCCGAGCCGTTCCACCAGCGCGTCGCTGATGTAGTGGTGGTGCAGATCGAGCGAGGTGAGATGGGTGAGCGGCTGGCCCGAGAGCAGTGCTTCGGCGCCCTCGTCGCTCAGGGTCCCCATCGCGAGCGAGAGCGACTCCAACTGGGCGACGACCGGTGCGCAGGCCACCGCTGCCGCGATCTCGTCCTGGATCTCGCTGTTCTGCAGCCCCAGATGGCGCAGCGCGGGAAACGCCGCACCGGACAGCAGCGGAGCGAGGTCGTCGACCGTCGCGTCCCCGCCGTACTCGGTGACGCCGAGCCAGAGTTCCAGGTGTTCCAGCGCGGGCAGCTCCGAAGCCCCGACCGCCCGCACGACGCCGGACGGCAGGCCACCGGACTCGAACCGCAGCTTCTTCAGCGACGTGTGCCGCACCGGCCGCAGATCGAGTATCGTCCGGCCCTCGATCCGCTCGCCGCCCCCGCGTACCGTCAGCTCCTCCAGCTGTCCGAACGCCTCGATCACCGGGGTGATGTCGGACATGATCAGCCACGACACCTCGCACTCCTCGCTGACGACGTCGGCGAGGAAGAGCGCCCGCAGGGCCGGGAAGCGGTCCGCGTGACCGGTCAGCAGATCAATGACCGGAGCGACGGACTCGTAGTCTCCCTGCCACCAGGGACCGATCAGCAGGGCCCGGACACGTGAGGTGTCGACCGTGTCCAGGAAGTGCTGCCAGAGCGTGGCGAACGTCGGATCGCCTTCCCAGTCGCTCTCCAGCCGCCACGCGACCGAGTCGGCGGCCGGCAGCGGCTCGGCGCGAGCACCGTCAGGTCCCGGCAGGGTCAGGACCGGAAGACCGTGAAACGTCTCGGGGTGTTCGATGTCGGTCATCGTCCATCACTCCGAAACCGCGGTGTAGCGGCCCTCGACGCCGCGGTTGCCCCAGGGCTCCTCGCGTTCCGACACATCGACCCGCACGCCGTGCGGCTCCAGCGCCTGAGCGATCCGGCGCTCCATCGGCTCGGTCATGAAGTGGTGGTGCAGATCGAGCCGTTCGAGATGGGTGAGCGGCTGGCCGTCCAGCAACGCCGCCCCGCCCTCGTCGCCCAGCGTGCCGTTCGACAGGTCGAGGACGCGCAGCTGGGCGACGACCGGGGCGCCCGCGACGGCCGTCGCGATCTCGTTCTGCAGCTCGCTGTTGCGCAGACCGAGGTGGGTGAGCGCGGGGAAACGGGAACCGGAGAGGAGCGGCGCCAGGTCCGCCACATCGGCGTCGCCCCCGTACGCGGAGACGCCGAGCCAGAGATCGAGCCGCTCCAGCGCGGGCAGCTCGCTGTCCAGGATGCCGCGGATCACACCGACCGGCAGACCACCGGTCTCGATGGTCAGCGAACGCAGCCGCTCGTGCTTCGAGGGCGGGAAGACCAGCTCCGAGCCGCCGCGCACACCCAGTTCGAGCAGGCCCGGGAAGGCTGTCAGCAGCGCCGTGACGTCCGACTGCTCGATCCAGGAGATCTCGTTCTGCTCCAGGATCATGTCGCCGACGAAGACGGCCTCCAGCGAGGTGAGCCGGTCGGCCGCTCCGATGACCAGATCGATCGGGTAGGACGAGGTCTCCTCGTACGACTCGCCCCACTGACCGATGATCAGCGCACGGACCCCGGCCGGGTCGACCGTCGTGAGGAACGCCTGGAACGCCTCCTCCCAGGTCATCTCGGACTCGTCGTCGTACGGATCGACCGATATGCGCCAGGCCGCCGCATCGGCGGCCTGTGCGGGCACTTCACCCGTCGCATGCTGGAAGTCGACCGCGGGAAGGCCGAGCAACTCGTGCAGATGGTCCACACCGGACATGACCCTGAGCTCCTGGTACTGGGGGACGGCTGATGTCTGCAAGGTGTATCAAGCCGCACTGACAACGGCGCGACCGGGACGGTCCGGACGTGGCCGCCGACTCCTGCGGGAGCCGACCGCCGGGAGCCCGCCGAGGGCCGATTGTCAGACCCCTCCCTTAGCGTTTTTCTCGTGGCCGGCACAGCGGGTGCGGCCATCGAGGGGAGACGTCTGTGTACCGGCAGGGCGATGTACTGATCGTGTCGTTGGAGGAGTCGGCGGTGCCTGCGCACCTGGTGGACGCGCCGGGCGAACCGAGGGACGGCCGGGGGCGGATGATCCTCGCGCTGGGCGAGGTCACCGGACATGCACACGCGGTCCAGGGACCGGGCCGGCTGATGCGCGAGGCGGGGGCCTTCGGGCCGATGCTGCTTCACCTTCCCGACGGCGGGCGGGTGGTGCACGAGGAGCACGCGGCGATACCGCTGTCGAAGGGCTGGTACCGCGTGGTGCGCCAGCGGGAGTACGCGCCGGGGGCGGTCCGCATCGTGGCGGACTGAGGCGGGCTGAGCGGCACTTCGGCGGTCCGGAGCGGGCCGGATCAGCGACGCACCTGAACGTTCCGGATCACCGCAACGCACAACACGCAACTCGCGAAGGCATAACGCACAACCCGTAACGCGCGACCGCAGAACGGGCGAACGCACAACGCGCGAGCGCACACATCGAAACGCAGAACGCAGACCAACAACACCGAACACCGAACACCGAACACCGAATTCAGGGACGGGGAAGACCGATGCAGTACGTGGACTCCTGGCGGGCCGTGGCAGCGGCGACCGGCGCGGCGGACCGGGCCGCCGCCGAGGACGGGCTCCGGCTCGCCTACCGCAGCGCAGGACTTGCCGAGCCGGAGCGCATCCTCTGGGTCGACTCGCCCAGGGCCGCGGTGGAGGCCGTGGAGAAGCTTGTCGACGCCGGACGCTCGGTGCGTGACGAGGTACGGACCCGGCCCTGGGCGGAGGAACGGCGCAGGATGTACGACGAGCTGGGTCCAGCGGGCTGGTCCGCCCTGTGGTCCGCCACGGGAGCGCAGCTCTGGGAGACCACGGCGGCGCTCGCCGAGCGGATCAGGGCAGGTGTCGTCGCGGACCTCGCGGAGCGCCCCGAGGACGAGTCCGACGTCCGGCTGCTGTTGCTCGACGCGGTCCTCGGCCAGCACGACGCGGCCTGGCTCGCGGCGTTCGACGGCCGGGGCGACCGGCTGGACGGCCTGGCCGAGGTGGCCAGGCACGCGGGCTGGTGGTGGCCCTACGAGCGCGTCGTGGTGATCAGCGAGCGACCGGAAGCGCTGCACCGGGACGAGGCGGGCCGGCTGGACCGCGGGGACGGCCCGGCGCTCGCCTACCGCGACGGCTTCGCGCTGCACGCCTGGCGCGGTATGCCCGTACCCGCCGAATTCCTTGCGGAACTGAACTCCCTGACTCCCGAACGGATACGTGAGGAGGAGAACGCGGAACTGCGCCGCGTGATGCTGGAGTTCTACGGCTACGACCGTTACCTCACCGAGTCGGGCGCCGAGCCGGTCCACCGGGACGAGACGGGAGTCCTGTGGCGGATAGCGCTGGACGGCGACGAGGACGTGGTGACGGTCGAGGTGGTCAACTCCACCCCCGAGCCGGACGGAACCCACCGCACCTACTGGCTGCGGGTGCCGCCTGCCACGAGGACCGCGAAGGAGGGTGTGGCCTGGACGTTCGGACTCCAGGAAGAGGTGTACGCGCCCCTGCGCCAGACCTGACCGTCGGCGGCCGAGTGTGCGGAGCGCCTTTCAGGCCCCGGCGCCGAGGTGGGTGCCGATCCGGATGAAGGCCTGGACCAGTGGCGCCGGGGGGACGGACGGTGACATGACCTGGGACGCGAAGTGCACGATGACCAGGTCCAGTCCGGGAGAGATGAACAGGCGCTGTCCGTGGATGCCACTGGCCATGAAGGACTGGTAGGGGTCGTTCAGGATCCACCAGAGGTCGTGATAGGAGAGCGTCGCGGGCGAGCTCGCGGGCGCCGCCGGGAAACGGACACGCCGGGGGTAGCCGTCCGGGGTGCCGGTGGCGATCGTCCTGGCGACGCCCTCGGGCACGATCTGCCGGTCACCGATGGCGCCGCCGCAGCGGATCATCTCGCCGAGCCGGGCCACGTCACGCGCGGTGGCGCTGAAGCCGCCGCACGCGGCCTCGGTTCCTTCGGAGTCGAGGATGTAGTAGGCGTCCTCCTCCGCCCCGATGCGCGACCAGACGACCTCGCTGAGCAGCGCCGACGTGCTGATGCCGGTGACCCGGCGGAGGATCTCCGCGAGGGCCTCGACATTGCCGTTCTCGTAGCGGAATTCCGTCCCCGGCCCGCCGGTGGCCCGAGCCGTGGCGAGGTGCTCGCGGATGCTGGTGGGACCGCTGTAGCCGTAGGGGCGCAACTGCGGGGCGAGAATGGCGAAGTACCGCTGGGCTTCTATCGCCTTGTCGTACGGCCGGCCCGCGTAGCTCATCAAGGTGCCCATGTGCAGCAGGTCGTCGACCCGGGCGTCCCCGAAAGCCGTTCCGGTGAGTTCGGGGACGTAGCGGGATACCAGCGCGTGGCGGTCGAGCAGCCCCTGGTCGGCGAGGACCGCTGCCAGGAGGCCGATGTACGACTTGGCCGCCGAGGCGTTGAAGTGGGGCACATGGGGCTCGTAGCCGTGCAGGTAGCGCTCGTAGACCACGGAGCCGCGGTGCATGACGAGGAAGGCGTCCGTCTCGGCGGCTGCGAAGAGCGTCGGCAGCGTCAGTGACGGGCCGCCGGACGCGGTGAACTCCAGCGCGTCGAGATCGTGCGGCGTGCAGGGAAGGTCCAGCGGCCCTGTCCTGCCGCGCCATACGCGCCGGCTGGGCACGGTCTCGCGGCCGGACGTGGTGTGCCGACGGACCCAGGCCGGGTCCGTGAAGCCGCGCGCCCAGGTCAGCTCGGTCAGCGAAGGTGTCTCCGTCATGCGCCCACTCCTGTCGGTGCTGCAAACTGAGCAGTACCGTACATGGTGTCCAGAAACGTGGCCAGAGCACGCCGGGTAAGCGCCCCTACAGGATCGTCCCGGTGGCCGGGGGGTCGAAGGCGCCCGGGGCGTCGGTAGGAGCCAGCCCGGAGGCCCAGACGCGGCCGTACACGGACAGGTCCCGGAGGTGTCCGGTGATCTCGGCGGCGTTGTAACCGGTGTCGCTCTCGACCCACCAGGTCAGCACGCCGATGAGTTCGCCGGTCCACGCACGTGCGATGACGTCGAACGGGATGCGGGGCGTGACGCCGAGCTGTGCCGCCCGCTCGCGGAAGACGGTTTCCACCCGCTCGCAGATGATTCCGGAGAACTCCCGAAGGGCGCGCCCGTCGCCCTCGCCCCGGAGAATGACCTGGTAGACCCGCCTCTCCTGTTCCGCGTGCCGGAAGATGTAGAGCACCGGCAGGCCGGTGAAGCCCTGGGCCTGTGCCTGTTCGACGGCCGGCAGGAGGCGCTCGCGGTCCTCTGTGAGGTCCCGGACGATGCCGAGGAGCAGGTCCTCCTTGTCCCGGTAGTGCGCGTAGAAGGTCGCACGGGCGACATCGGCGCGTTCGGTGATCTCTTCGACGCTGAGCGCGTGGAATCCCTTCTCCAGGACGAGGTCGACGAGGGCCTCGCGCAGAGCGCGATGGGTGCGGCGGACGCGGCGGTCACCTGCAGTCTTCATGCCCTGGATTATTGCGTCTTCCTTTCGAACCGTTGACCGTCAGGCTGCCACGCGTTACGTTTCCGGCCATCAAGCTTGTTAACAGACAGTCTGTTCAGTAACGGAGTCGTCATGAATCTCGGGCGATATGTACGCAGGACCAGCAGCCACCATCCCGAAGCAGAAGCCGTCGTGTGCGGCAGTACGCGGCTCACCTACGCCGCCCTCGACGAGGACAGTGACCGGCTCGCGACCGCGCTGCGCGCCCTCGGACTGACGGCCGGGGACTGCGTCGCGACACTGGC
The DNA here is from genome assembly GCF_042801895.1 of Streptomyces sp. NPDC057543. NCBI lineage: Bacteria > Bacillati > Actinomycetota > Actinomycetes > Kitasatosporales > Streptomycetaceae > Streptomyces > Streptomyces sp. NPDC057543. The sequence goes on from NZ_JBHVFF010000233.1 coordinate 11,536, forward strand.
GTCCAACCGCGCCGAACTTGTCGTCGCCGAAGTGGCCCTGTACAAGGCCGGACTGGTGCGCGCCCCCGTCAACGCACGCCTCGGCGTACCGGAAGTGGCCCATCTGCTGCGCGAGTCGCACGCCCGGGTGCTTCTCGTGGACGCCGCCCACCTGGAGGCGGCACGGCAGGCGGTGCCGGGCAGCGACGTGAAGAGCCTGATCGGATTCGACGGCCCGAGCGATCTCGGTCCCGGCTACGGAGAGGTCCTCGCAGCCACCTGCCGCGAACTGGTCGACATCGACTGCGGCGAGGACGACACAGCCGTCCTGCACTTCACCTCCGGCTCCACCGGCAAACTCAAAGCGGCGACACAGACTCACGGCAACCGTCTCGCCCTGATGCGCAAGTCCGTGATGAACACGGACACCAGGGTGGGCCCCGGGGACAAACAGATCCTGGCCGGTCCGGTCACCCATGCTTCCGGCATGCCGCTGATGGGCATCTTCTTCGCCGGCGGATGCGCTGTTGTTATGGAGCGCTGGGACGCCGAAGCCTTTCTCGCCACGGTCGAACGCGAACGCGCGACGCACGCGTTCGTCGTACCGACCATGATCAATACAGTGCTCGCCCTGCCGGACCCGGGTGCCTACGACGTCTCCAGTCTGCGCCAGCTCCTGTACGGTGCCGCGCCGATGTCGCCGGCGCGGATCCGCGAGGCGTGGAAGCTCTTCGGACCCGTGCTCTCCCAGGGGTACGGCTGCGGGGAGACCACCTCCGGCGTGCTGTTCCTGTCGACCGACGACCACCGGCGCGCGATCGAGGGCCGGGACGAGGAGTTGCTGCTGTCCTGCGGCCGCCCCCTCACCGAGGCCGAGGTCAGGATCGTCGACGACTCCGGTGCCCAGGTCGCTGACGGAGAGATCGGCGAGATCGCCGTCCGGGGCCCCGACGTCGTACCCGGTTACTTCAACGAACCCGGCCTCACCGCCGAGAGCTTCCACGACGGCTGGTTCCACAGCGGCGACCTCGCCCGGCGCCGCGACGACGGCTACGTCTTCATCGTCGACCGCAAGAAGGACATGATCATCTCCGGTGGCTTCAACATCTACGCCGTCGAGGTCGAATCAGCCCTGCATCAGCACCCCGACGTGTTCGAGGCGGCGGTCGTCGGTGTTCCGGACCCCGAATGGGGCGAGGCCGTCAAGGCTGTCGTCGTCCTGCGCGAAGGTGCGGAGCTTCAGGAGAGCGAGCTCATCGACTTCTGCGCGTCCCGGCTGGCCCGCATGAAGAAGCCCCGCTCCATCGACTTCGCCGCCGCCCTTCCCCACAACCCCAACGGCAAGATCGACCGCCGTGCCATCCGCGAACGCTACTGGACCGGCGCCGACCGCCGGGTGCACTGAACGGACACCCCTCATGACCTTTACCCTCGAACCGTCGTACGACGGCAACCCTCCTCTGCGGGATCTCGTCGACCGGCTCCGCGCCTACCTCCGCGACGAATTGATCCCCTTCGAACAGGAACGGGGCATCACGCCCGAGACCAAGGTCGACCGGCCCGTTCTCGAACACGTGTGGAAGCGAAGCCGCGAACTCGGCTTCTACGGAATCAACCTGCCGCCCGAGTACGGCGGCCAGGGTCTTTCGCTGGTCGAACTATGCGCGCTCAAGGAGGAGTTGACGGCATCCGGTGCCGCCCTGTCCCACTCGGTCCTCGGCGACATGGGCGGTCCGCTGCGCGCCGGCGCGATCCTCCGCCACGCCACCGAACACCAACTGCAGCGCTACCTCCTGCCGGTGATCCGAGCCGAGCGAGCCTGCTGCTTCTCCATCACCGAGGACGACGCGGGTTCCGACGTCCGGCGCATGACCACCACCGCGACCCCGGACGGCGACACCTTCGTCCTGGACGGTCGCAAGGTGTTCAGCTCCGCGGCCCCGTTCGCGGACTTCGCCGTCGTCGTCGCCAGAATGGCCGGCACCGAGGAGTCCTACAGCGCCTTCCTCGTCGACCTCGACACCCCCGGCTGTCAGGTGCTGGACGGCGAAATCCCCATGTCGGGACAGCAGATGGAAGGCGACCTCCTGTTCGAGAACTGCAGAATCCCCGCCGAGAACCTCCTCGGCGAGATCGGTCAGGGACTGCGCATCGGTATCGGGCGCATCACCCTCAACCGACTGCTCCACTGCCCGTCCCTGATCGGCGCCGCCCGGCGCGCCTGGGACCTGTCCGTCGAGCACTCCAAGAACCGGGTCGCCTTCGGCCGGCCACTGCTCGCCCTCCAGGCCATCCAGCACAAGCTCGCAGACATGGCCACCGACATCTACGCCGCCCGCTCCATGGTGACGGCCACCGCGGCCAGAGCCGACGGGGGCGCCGCCATCGGTGCCGAGGCGAATATGTGCAAGCTGTTCACCTCGGAGGCATGCTTCCGTGTCGCCGACCAGGCCGTACAGATCCACGGCAAGGCCGGGCTGACCCGCGGTCACGAGGTCGAGCAGATCTTCCGCACGCTGCGCATGTTCCGCATCGTCACCGGCACCACCGAGATTCCGACGGAACGCTTCAGCACCGCCATCCGGCTGCTGTCCGGACGGGCTTCGTTGAGCTCGTCCTGCCC
>NZ_JBHVFF010000234.1:0-14110 GCF_042801895.1 Streptomyces sp. NPDC057543
GCCCCGCACGTTGCCCCTCGCCCAGCGCCGTTACGAATTAACGACATAACCCGCTAACCAGGGCTTCATCCCACCAACCGCCGCCAAATCACTTTTTGGGAGCGGTAGCCCGCTAACCTGAGTGCTCCGATATCGCAAAGAGAGAGAAGGGCCCGTCCAGCGGTAGGCGCGATGGCCCGCCGGGTCGCCGCATGCCTCAAAGTGCCGGAGCCGGCCGCCACGGCAGCGACTCTCAGCTTTCGATCCAGGGCCGGCCTGGGGAGCTGGTGCCGCGCCAGCTCGCCGAACAGCACCACGCCCGACGCGACGCGTACGTGCTCGACGCGCTGCGGGGCGTCGACCTCGACGCCCCCCTTCCCGGTTGCTGCCTGACGGACGCTCCGTGCCGTCCCGGCCCACGAAGAAGGCCGGCGCGGTGATGTGGTCCCTCACAGGTCCCGGCCCTATATAGAGGAGACCCCCAGGCCACCGCCCGTACCCGCTCCACCTGGCCCTACATGAATCTATATCCGCAAGCATTCGTAGCCCCTCCCCTGACTTACTCGGCTGCTGGGGTAGTCCTGGGGGAGTCACCCGGTAGCGCACCAGTGGTTCTGTTCACGAGTGTCGGCTCTGGCACAACTTTTGTGGTGGAGGTCTAGGGTTGGGCTCGTGGACAGCAACCCGTGGTTCGTAGTTGAGGATCCTGAGGAGGACGGCGAGGAGCCCTGAGACTTCAACGCGGCGAGCCGACCTTCATCGAGGCCCTGCAGAGCCGGGCCGGTTCCTGGCGCATGCCGGTGGCGCATAGTAGCGTCGGTCGGCCTGAGGACGACTCATCGCTGCTGGTCCATGTCTCCCTCAGCGACACCGAGCGGCGTTTGATACTCGGCGAATGGGCGGTGCACTTCCACGGCACGCATGTGCGTGCCGGCAAGGTCCGGGACCAGCTCTTCAACCTCGACGAGACGCCCGAGCGTGGGTTCTTCCGCGCGAGTGGGACAGCGAAACAGCTCGCCAAGCAGTGCGCTGACTGGTTCGGGACTGTCCTGAGCAGACCGGTCATCCGCATGGAGTGGCTCAGCCTGGACAGCGTGTACGCGACGGGCTGGGCCTTCGCGGACACTGCACAAGCTCATTCGCGCCGGGCCGAGCGATCCGTAGCGGGAGGTGCGGCGGCAGCGCGCCTGCGAGTACCTGAACTGCAAGGCGTAGCCCTGCGCCCTGGCTTGACCTCTCAGTCGGCCAAATCCAGGTGCGGGACGATCCGGGCGGCAGATAGCTTCGCCCGAATGACAGCCATGCTGAACGATTCCGTCCGGGCGCTGCTCGATGCGCCGGTTCCCGCCGTCCTCGCCACTGTCAACCCGGACGGAAGCCCGCAGACGTCGGTGGTCTGGGTTGGCCGCGACGGTGATGACCTGCTCGTCTCCACCGCTGCCGGCCGTCGCAAGGAACGCAACCTACGCCGCGACCCCCGCGCCAGCCTGACCGTCTATGATCCGGCCGACCCGTTGCGCTACGTCGAGATACGCGGCCTCGCCACAGTCACCGAGGACACTGGCCGGGGTCTAGCGGTTGCCCTAGCCGAACAGTACGAAGGCCCCGGTGCCGGCCAGGAGTACCTCGAGCTCCCGGCAGAGGTTCTCCGTGTCGTCGTCCGTGTCAGCCCGACCAAGGTGGTCGGTACCGCGACCGCCTGACCGATCATCACGGGAGCGCCACTGCGATAGCGGGGGGCATGAAGACACCCGGAACTGTCGGTGTCCACGCGGAGAAGCGCAAGGACACCGACAGCGTCGGGTGTCTTCATGCAGGCCCGTCCGAGGGGGCCTCGGACGCGGCCGGCAGATCCGTGGTGGGCTGTCCGGCGGCAGCACGCCCGCGGGTACCGGAACCGCAAGGTGTAGCCCTGGCCCGCGTGACCTGCTTCTCAGAGGACGGTATGTAACCCTTTGTTCGGTTCGCCGTTATGTGTGGATGAGGCGCAGTGATCAGTGGTTTGGGGCGTGGCCGATACCGGGTGCCGAGCAACGTAACTCAGTGGGCGGAAACCGGCTCCGACGACGGCCGCCACTCCCGCCTGATCAGCCCGTAGACCCACGAGTCAGAGACCTCGCCGTTGACTACGCAGTCCTCCCGCAACGTCCCTTCACGCGCGAAGCCGAGCTTCTCCAGCACGCGGGCAGATGCCACGTTGCGCGTATCGGTCTCAGCTTGGACGCGATTTAGCTCCAGCGTGTCGAATGCCCACCGAAGCAAAGCGCGCGCGGCCTCAGTCGCGTAGCCGTGGCCCCACGCTGCATCGTCGAAGCAGTAGCCAAGCGAAGCGCTGCGGTAGTCCGGATTCCACCTGCTCAGGCTGCACCAGCCGATGAACGCCCCGTCGGAGACACGATCCACGGCCAGCCGCGCCCCGGTGCCCTCCTGCGCCATCTGCCGGCAAGCCGTGATGAACTTCTCGGCGCGTACGCGTTCGCTCCACGGTGGCGCGTCCCAGTAGCGCAGCACGTAGGCGCTGCTGTGCAGTGCGAAGAGGTCGTTCGCATCCGCGTCTTCGAATGCACGCAGTCGAAGGCGAGCGGTGTGCAACGAGGGAATGGGCAGCGACATACTCATGTTCCCTCCCCTGATCGGTGGCCGATCAATCAGACATCCGATGCGGGTCACTCGCAATGGGTTTTCTCGGCGGGCTGGCAGAACGACGTGTCCGCTCATCGGCGCGACCGAGCGTCTCTCCGTGTGGTTGGGAGCGGACCGCAACCGCGTACCCGAGCTCGAGGGTGCGGCAGGTGCGCCGCAGGTGGCGGGTGCCGTAGACCTCGTCGGCCGCGAGGAACGCGGCCCGTATCCCGCCGACCACCGCCCGCGTGAGCAGGGCCGCGGCGAGTTCGGGCTTGGTGGCGAGGCACACCTCCTCGGGAGCGCCGGCCAGCTCACGGCGTTCCTCGTCCCCGGCACAGTCCCTGGGCAGGTACAGAGCCCGGCCGGTCACCATGTGGCCGCGGTCGGTGGCGAAGGTGAGGTGGACGGCGACCTGGCACACCCCGACCCCCGCCCAGCGCGCCGGGGTACTGCGGGCCGGCGCCGACCGCGTCCGTGGAAGACTTCTCGTCCCCGGTCTCCTCGGCGATCGGCACACCGCACCGTCGTCCAGCACCTCCACGGCCCAGGCCGCCGTCCGCTCCAAGGCGCGCTCCTGGTCCCGGACCGCGCGGGAGAGCAGGTCCTGCAACCGGTGCGGACCCCGATGCCCGATCGCCTCGGCCGGCGTCCAGCAGTTCACGTCGTCCAAGTCCATCAGCAGGCCCTGGGCCATCTCCCGGAACGTCCGGCGGCTCTCCCGCCGCGGGAAGCAGTCGGCCACCCGGCCCATCAGGCCCTCGCACCGCTCCAGGTACTGCCCGCCGCGCTAATGTGACAGCGGCCGCCGCTCTCTGATGGGTCATGCCTCGTCGTGATCGCGACAGCGTCACCGTCTCCGAACCCGGCCTCCACCTCGCCGACCAGCGCCACCCAGATCACGAACTACAGCCGCCGTGAGAACACGGAAACCCTGCTCAGCAACCAGAACGCGCTGCTCGTGCCGACGCCGTAGGCGAGGTGGGCGGTCAGATCATCACCCAGCGTCTTGGCGTCGTATGTCCAGATGGGTTTGTAGAGTCCCGCGATCGGAAGCAACACGTATCCGCTGAGCCACACGAGCGCACCGTAGGGGAGCCCGTACAGGACGTGGGGCTTGCGCAGCGAGGCGCTGACGACGCCGTAGAAGGCCGCGTTGCCCGCTCCATAGGCCCAGTGCATGAACGTGCTGACGGGGAACGCCGCGCTGTCCGGCAGCTCGCGCAGGGTGAAGGCCTCGGCCAGGCGCTTTCCGACCTGCCCGGGATCCGGCGCCTCCTGCCAGGTGCGGACCGGGGCGAACTCCCAGTGCAGGGCGTTGTGTTCGCCGCCGGCCCGGCGCTGGCGCAGGAACCGCACGGTGTCCATGCAGACGGTGCCGATCACTCCCGCCGCCAGACCCGCACCGACAGCGCCGAGCGGAGCCAGTTGCTTGCGCGTGCGCATAGGTCGATCACTCCCGATCCCGGTACTTTCAGAAGCCGGCGCTCTGGCCGCCGTCGACGTGCAGGATCTCGCCGGTGACGAACGAGGCCTGTTCGAGGTACATGATCGCCTCGACGACGTCGTCGATCTCGCCCATTCGCCCGAGCGGGTGCAGCGCGGCGAGCGTGCCGCCCGGGTCGTCCGGGTGCATCGGAGTGCGGATGACGCCGAGTGAGACGGCGTTGGCGCGGATGCGGCGCGCCGCGTATTCGATGGCCAGCTCCTTCGTCGCGGCGACCAGGCCGCCTTTGGTCAGCGAGGCGAGCGCCGCGGGTATGCGCGCGTTGGCGCGGTCGACCAGCGACGTCGAGACGCACAAGACGTGCCCGCCGTCGCCGCCCGCGAGCATCGCGGGGATGGCGCTGCGCGTGACGTCGAAGAAGCCGCGCAGATTGACGCCGGTCACCAGGTCGTAGTCGGCGTCGGTGTAGTCGGTGAATGGTTTCTCCCGGTAGACGCCGGCGTTGTTCACCAGCGTGTCGATCCGGCCGAAGCGGTCCAGCGCCTGCTCGACGATCTGCGCACCGGTACCGGGCCGACTCAGGTCGCCGGGCACGGCGAGTACGTCCGGATCGTGCGACGAGGGGATGGACCGGGCGGTCACGACGACGGCGTACCCGCGCCTGCGGTACGCGTCGGCGACGGCCGCGCCGATGCCTTGTGAAGCACCGGTGACGATTGCCACCTTCTTCTCCGAGCTCATGGGTATGTCCAAGCTGAGGTTCTCGCGCTGGAAGTCTCCGGCTCACGGCGGGCCACACGCGGCGACGGCGCCCACCGGCTCTCACTCTACGTGTCGCCGCGCCCCGGCGCCGCGTAGAGCTCTTCGGGTGCGGTCGGCGGCCGACCGTACGACGCTGGAGGCACCGGCCTGTCGAGCGCGGGGGGAGCACAGGTCATGGCCGCTCTGATCGCCGTGAACGTCGGCATGCCCAAGGACGTCCCCTGGCACGGCAGGACCACCCACACTGGCATCTGGAAGCACCCCGTCGCCGGGCCCGTGATGGCGCGCCGCCTCAACCTGGACGGCGACGGGCAGGGTGACCTCGCCGGGCACGGCGGCGAGCAGCGTGCCGTGCTGGTCTACCAGTTGAGCTCCTATCGCCATTGGCAGGAGTACCTGAAGCGGGACGACTTCACGTACGGCCAGTTCGGCGAGAACCTCACTGTGGACGGACTCGCCGACGACGAGGTGTGCATCGGTGACCGCTACGAGATCGGCGGTGCGGTCTTCGAGGTCACCCAACCCCGCGTGACGTGCTACCGCGTGGGGTTGCGGCTCGGCGAGCCGCAGATGGCCGCCCTGCTGGTGTCCCATCGCCGCCCGGGCTTCTACATGCGGGTGCTGACTGAAGGGCGTGTGCGGGCCGGGGACGAGATCGTGAAGATCGCCTCGGGCCCCGAGGAGATGACCGTCGCGGAGATCGACGCGCTGCTCTACCTGCCCGGCCACGCCCGGCCGCAGCTCGAACGGGCCCTGCGCATCCCCGCGTTGAGCCCCGGTTGGAAGACGTCGCTGCGAGCCCTGCTCGACGACGCGGATCGCGGCTCCGGCGCCGTGGGCGGTAACCGCGGGCTGACCACCAGCGGCCCGCCGCCGGCCTGGCCCGGGTTCCGTCGGCTCGAAGTCGCCCGCATCGAGCCGGAGAGCGCGAGCATCTTCTCGCTCACTCTGGCGGCAGTTGACGGTGAGCCGCTCCCAGCCGCTCTGCCGGGGCAGTTCCTCACGGTCCGCCTGCGGCCGGACCCACAGGCCTCCCCGGTCATCCGCAACTACTCGCTCTCCGGCCGACCGGGCGCCGAGACGTACCGCATCAGTGTCAAGCAGGAGCCACACGGCGTCGCCAGCACCTACCTGCGTCAGCACGTGAAGGTGGGTGACGTTCTCGATGTCGCCGCTCCGCGCGGCACGTTCCTGCTCGCGGACGCGGACACCCCGGTCCTGCTGCTGTCCGCCGGTGTCGGTGCCACCCCGGTCCTGGCCATGCTGCACGCTCTGGCCGCGGAGCGCTCGCAGCGCGCGGTGTGGTGGCTGCACGCGGCCCGGGACGGCGAGAACCACCCGTTCGCCGGCGAAGTGCGCGCACTGCTCTCCCAGCTGCCCGCAGGCCGGTCGTTCGTCTCCTACAGCCGTCCGTCCGTCGTCGACCGCCCAGGTGTCGACTACACGGTCAGTGGGCGGTTCAGTCCCGAGCGGATCCGCAGCCTGGAGCCGCCTCCGGACGCCGACGCCTACATCTGCGGGCCGAGCGCGTTCATGCGGGACATGACCGGAGCCCTGGAGGCCTGCGGCCTGCCGTCCTCCCGGATCCGCACCGAGGTCTTCGGGGCCACGTCCGCCGTCACCCCCGGTGTGGTGACCGGATCTGCCCGGGCACCGCACCAGCCGGCCGCTCCTCCCGGCGGCCGCCCGGGGCCGTCCGTAGCCTTCGCGCGCAGCGGGCTGATCGTCCCCTGGCACCGTGACTACGGGACGCTGCTCGGACTCGCCGAGGCGTGCGACGTGCCCGTGCGCTGGTCCTGCCGCACCGGAATCTGTCACACCTGCGAGACCGCGCTTCTCTCCGGCCACGTCGAGTACGCCCCGCAGCCTCTGGAGCCCCCCGCCGGAGGAAGCGCGCTCATCTGCTGTTCGACGCCCCCGGCCGACGTGGTCCTGGACATGTGACCGGATGCGTCCGTGGCCGAGGGTGCCACCGCCGACGGCGCGATACGCGTCCAAGGCCGTCGACGGAGCACCGGGTTGCGCGCGGTCGGCGCGGCTGCCTAGCGTGGTTGCGTGGGAAGGGGGGAGAAAACCGGCGGGGCGGGTCGGTTTCGCGGGGCATCCCGCCGAAGCCGCTCCTGGCATGCGTCCGAGAGGGGATTTCTCCCATGGCAAAAGTGCTTTTCATCGTCAGCGGAGCCACCTACTGGGTCCTGAAGGACGGCACGCGGCACGCGACCGGCTACTGGGCCGAGGAGTTCGCGAACCCGTACAAGATCCTCACGGACGCCGGTCACGAGGTCGTCGTCGCGACGCCGAACGGTGTGACGCCGACCGTCGACATGATGAGCCTGCGCCCCGAGATGGTCGGCGGAAACGACAGCGCCCTGGAGCTGGAGGCCATCATCCGTTCCGCGGAGGTGATCCGTCGACCGCTGCAGCTGTCGGACGTGCGCCTGGAGGACTACGACGCGGTCTACCTGCCGGGCGGTCACGGTCCGATGGCGGACCTGGCGTGGGACGCCGACGTGGGGCGGCTGCTGACCCAGCAGTTGGCCTCGGGCAACCCGCTGTTCATCGTCTGTCACGGTCCCGCCGCGATGCTGGCCACCAGGATCCACGGTGAGTCGCCGTTCAAGGGCTACAACATCACCTGCTTCACCGACGAGGAGGAGGACCGCGTCGGACTGGCCTCCAGGGTGCCGTGGCTGCTGGAGACCGACGTGAAGGCGAAGGTCGGGGTCAACTTCAGCCGTGGTCCGATCTGGGAGCCCTACGTGGTCGAGGACCGCAACCTGGTGACCGGACAGAACCCGGCCTCGGCCGCGGTCCTCGGGAACCGGATGCTGGAGATCCTCAAGTGACCTGTCCTGGAGCGATCCGGCCCAGGCACGCGCCCGCGTCGCAGGACGTCGGGCGCGTGGCGTTCCGAGCGAAAGGGCCATAACGATGGAAGCGACGGTTGCCCAGGCTCTGCTGGATCGGCCCATGGCTGCTGCTGCGGCTACTCGTCCTGCCACCGCCCCGGCGCGACGCAGAGCACGTCCTGCACTGGTCCAGCTGGCGCCGACACCACCAGCACCGAGCCCGAACCTGCCACCTCGCCTGGCACGCCTACGCCGACACAACGCCCTGACCAGCGACAACACCACCCAGATCACGAACTACAGCAACCGTGTGCCAAGCACCGTTTTCAGAGGGCGGTACCTGAGGTGATGCCCGGTCTGGCCTTTCGGTTGGGCTGGGCAGGCTGGTTGGGCGTACGGATGGAACGTCAGTTCCTGCTGGTCCGGACACCCCGAAGCTGTGGGCGGTTATCGACGCGGTTGCCTTCCGCCGGATCGAGTCGAAGCCGGCCGCCCCGAAGGAACCCCCTCGTTGATCGATTCCAAGGGATCGTGCAGTTCGCGGGCCGGCGGATAGCCTGCCCGGATGTCTTCGTTGAATCTGCGTCACTCGGTCCGGGCGGTCGTTCTCGACGAGAACGACCGCATCCTGCTGTGTCGCTTCGCCATTCCAGAGCCGGCTGGCACGGTCGTTTGGGCAGCTCCCGGCGGAGGCGTCGAGCGCGACGAGACAGCACTTGCCGCGCTTCGCCGCGAACTGCATGAAGAGGTAGGGCTTAAGGTCGATACAGACCCGCCGCACGTATGGCACCAGCAGGTCGTCGCACCCGGACACGCCGCAGGCTACGACGGCGTGGTCAATGACTACTTCCTGGTCCGCACCACCTCGTTCCATCCCCGAGGCGCGATGTCCGACGACGAGCTCGCCGCCGAGAACATCGACGGCTTCCGCTGGTGGCAGCTGAGAGACATCGCCGACTACCGCGGTTCCGAGCTGTTCTCGCCCCGCGATCTCGCCTCACCGCTGGCGGCACTGATCGCCGGTGGGGTTCCGGGCAGACCGGTGTCGCTCGGCCTGTGAACCCGGCACCCGACCTCATTCGACGCAGGCCGCCGATGACGAAGGACGCGAAGCGTAAAATCGTTCCGTGACGACGCGGCATGGCGCTGCTTCGCCTGCTTCGAGTGCTCGGCCGCCCACTTCTGCTGCGCTCTTTTGCCATCAATGCCTGCCTACGTCGAACGTGTCCCTGTGTCGAACGTTTTAACGGAGTGTTGGGCAGTTCCTCACGTTATGCAAGGATTCGCGTGCGAGCAGAGCACGCCGGGCCTGCCCGTTCCCCAGGGGGCGATCGGCTTCATCCCCGATGATGGGACAGCCCGGGGCAACCGATCGAGCAACGCTGGGAGTACGCACATGGCGGTGGAGGCCGGCACACGGCAGGAAGAACGCGTCGCAGGAAGGGTATGGACGGTGCGCCTGGACCCCCACGGCCGCCCCTCCTCCGGCGCGGTAAGACTTTCCTGCTCCCGCCCGGCCTGCGCCGAGCAGCGCGTCCCCGGCGGCGCCACTGCGGGGCGCAAGGCCGCAATCGACCACGTCAACATCCATCTGGCCTTCATCCGCTCGGGCGGCGGGCCGCGCGGCGAGGCGTGGTGCGCCTGCCGCGCCGCCGGTTGCGCCTGGCACACCCCCGACCCCGCCGCCGGGCGGCATGGCGGTACGCACCCGGCGACGGGGACAGTGCGGTGCGCCGGCCCGGTGGTCCTGACGGTGTACGCGGACCGTGCCGGAAGACTGTGGCGGATCGCGGAGACATGCGCGCGCTGCGCTGCCGCGACCCCCGACTGCCGGGTCCTGGACACCGCCCCGCCCCCATCCCACACCACCCAGACGACGGACCGGCCTGCGGGGAACCCGACCAATGGGCGGGAGCCCGCCCCCGGCGCGACCGGGAACCGAGCGGCGGTGTTCTCCGACCACAGTCCCTCCCGCGCTGCCGACGCCCCCTCTTCCCCGGCCACGAGGACCACGCCGCTCCTCCATGCCCGCACTGCCGCACCGGCCACAGCGTCCCGGCAGGCGAAGCGGAGGGGGAAGATCGCCCAGCGGGTCGTGCCGCATGACCTCGAGCCCGACGTCCTGCGGGTGGAACTCATCGACCTCGGGGATGCGTTCCGCGCCTACCAGCAGCGCCCCGAACCCGACCTCGCTCTCCTGGCCGAGCTCCACGAGCGCAAGGCCCGCGCGTTCGCCCTTTGGGCCGACGTCACCGGCGACGGTTCCCTGCGCCACGAGGCGAAACGCGCCGAGAAGGCCGCGCAGACCACCCGCGAGATGCACGCCAACCGTGGCGGCCCAGCGGTCGGCGACGCGGCGAGCGGCAACGAGCCGGTGGTGGAACGGCTGCTGACACGGGGCCAGGCCGAGCACGCCCGCGCCATGCTGGACTACGTCACCGCCCACGCCCCGTACCCCGAGGCCGAGGTGCGCCTTGCAGTCCTCATGCTCACCCTGCGGGCCGCGCGCGCCGGCACCGGGAACATCACCGGCCAGGACCTCGCCGGCTGGCTCCAAGGCGATGCCGAGCGGGTGCTTCAGCAACTGGTCGCGGCTGACTGGCTGCGCCTGCCCGACACCGTCGCCGACGTGATGGCCTCCCGGTCCGAGGACCCCACCGCCATCACCGTCCCCACCCTGCTGCCGGAACAGCCCCGCCCGTTCGACTTCGGCAAGACCACCCGCGCGAGGATCTCCGGCTGGGCCCAGAAAGTCGTGGGTGACCGGAAGATCCGCAAGAAGAAACTGGGCGCCACCACCCGGCTCCTGGCCCTGTACACCGCCGCGCACACTCGCCCCGACGGACACCTCGGGCGCACCGAGGACGGCGGGCTGGACCTGGACCAGGTCGCTGCGTTCTGCACCCTGCCCCCCGACCAGGTCGCCGCGCACGCCGAACTCCTGGTCACCGCCGACTGGCTCACCGAAGCCGACACCACCGGAGAACGGCTGCGCGGACAACTCACCGAGCGCACCCTGCCGCTGGGCGGGCTGCTTTAACACGCCAGGACCACCATGCCAGGCGTCAGGCCACGCCGAAGGGCCTCGCCCCTCGACTGGCTCAGTGCAGTGGCCTGACGCCTCCGGCTGGGGTGTCGGGCCAACTGCGTTTCACCCCCCGATCCGTATGACGACGAAGGGTCCGCCTCCCCACCGTTCTTACCGGGTCAGCCCAGTCCTCCGAGACGCAGTCGTTGCCCGGCTCGAACTTCTGGGGGAATCCGGATCCGCTGGATTGTCTCTTTGGGAACCTCGCCGTTCCTTGGCAGGGTCCGCAGCCCTCCTCGCCGTGCCCGGAGGCGCAAACCGGGCAGGGGTTCCGGTCGGTGAGACGAAGCTGCGTGACCGCACCGAAGAGTGCGATAAGGAGGCTCACCGCGGATCGGCCGAATCTGTCCGGCCCGCGGCTGGGCGCGGCCGAAGCCCGCGTCACCTCCCGGCGAGCCGCTGCACCGTAGGGCCCGTGGTCCACCCACCGTCCACGGCCAGCTCGGCACCCGTGATGTACGAGGCGGCGTCCGACAGCAGGAAGACGACGGCCTCCGCGATCTCCGGGGCCTCGCCGACCCTGCCCATGGGGGTGTTCGGGTACTTTCCCTCGCCCCGTTCGATGCCGACATCGGCGGTCATCGGGGTGTATGTCATGCCCGGATGCACCGAATTGACGCGGATCCTCGCCGTACCCAGCTCCACCGCGCCGACTTTGGTCAGCCCGCGCACGCCCCACTTGGCGGCTCCGTATCCAGCGGTCATCGCCAGGCCCATCAGGCCCGCCGACGAGGAGACGTTGACGATCGAGCCACCCCCTCGCCCCTTCATGAGCGGGATCACGCTGCGCATGCCAATGAAGACACCGGTGAGGTCGATGTCGAGGACCCGGCGGAAGTCCTCGACCGACTGCTCTTCGAGCCGGTGGGAACCGCCGGAAACACCCGCGTTGTTGACGAGCCCGTCGACGGTGCCGAACTCGGCGACCGTAAAGTCCACCACCCGGCGCCAATCCGTCTCGGAGGTGACGTCGTGCCGGACGAACCGGGCAGCCTCCCCAAGCTTCTCGGCGGCGATCCGGCCCTCCTCCTGAAGCACGTCGGTGAGCACCACTTGGGCGCCGGCCTCGACGGCCACCCGGCCTGCCTCCGCACCCAGCCCGCGTGCCGCACCGGTGATGATCACTGTCCTGCCCTGAAGATCCGCCATCGATGACTTCTCCCCTGCTCGCGACGCCTACGGCGCAAGGACCGTACGTTGCCCCGTTCTGGAACAGAACTCCGTTCTCCCGCTGAGTGGGAGCGGATCCCGGACGCCCTCCCCGCCCTCGGTGTATTACTGCTAGATATATTCCGAACAGAAATACTATCGAGGAGCCGCCGTGAAGTTTTCGATGATCTTCGAAGCGCAGATCGCGGACCCGACCCCCGAGCGGGAGCGCCAGGTCTTCCACGACTGCGTCGAACAGGCCGTCCTGGCCGAGAAGATGGGATTCGACCGAATCTGGGCGGTCGAGCACCACGCGCTGACGCAGTACGCACACATGAGCGCATCCGAGGTGTTCCTCGCCTGGGTGGCGGCGCGGACTTCCCGCATACGCATCGGCCACGGCGTGGTCACCATGCCCTTCGGCTATCAGCACCCGGTGCGGGTTGCCGAGCGCGCCGCCATGCTGGACGTGCTGACCGGCGGGCGCGTCGACATCGGCGCCGGCCGCGGCGCCACCAAGCAGGAGATGTCCATGTACGGGGTCCAGCCCGAGGACACCTACCCTCAGATGGAGGAGGCGCTGAGGATCTTCAGCAACGCCTGGCGCGAGGAGCAGTTCGAGTGGCACGGGTCGATCGACATCGGTCCCGGAGCCGTCCTGCCCCGCCCCTTCCAGACTCCGCACCCGCCGCTGTTCATGGCATGCAGCAAGCACGACACCCTCGAGCTCGCCGCCGAACTGGGCATCGGCGCCCTGGTGCTGGGCTTCGCCGGCGCCGACGACATCCAGGAGATGCGCAAGATCTACGACGAGGCCATCGCTACCCGCAGCGGCGACCGGTTCGTCTCCACCGAGGTCAACAACCACTTCTCCGCGCTCTGCCCGACAATCGTGCTGGACGACGCCGAGCGGGCGTACCGGATCGGGACCCGCGGGCAGCGGTTCTTCGCCGAGTCCATCGCCCACTGGTACGGCAACGGCCCCGCGCCCACCGGGTACGAGGAGAGCGAGGACCATGTGGCCGCCATGGAACGGGACCGCGAGCTACTGGTCGCCAAGCTGCACGAGGCGAATGTCCCTGTCCGTCCCGCCGACACGGGCCAGTTCAACGCCAAGCACGCCTACGGCACCGCCGAGACCGCCATCGCCTACGTCGAGCAGTTGCGGCAGATCGGCGTCGACGAAGTCATGTGCCTGATTCAGATGGGCACCGTGCCCCAAGAGGCGTGCATGGAGACCATCCGCCAGTGGGGCGAGACAGTCATCCCCCACTTCCGCGACCTCGAGAAGGAGTCCGTGGCATGACGCGGCGGCTCGACGGCAGGACGGTTGTCGTCACCGGCGCGGGCCGCGGTCAAGGCGCCGCCGAGGCACGGCTGTTCGCGGAGGCCGGCGCCCGCGTCGTGCTCACCGACGTGCGGGAGGAGGAGGGCCGCTCGGTTGCCAAGGATCTCGGCGACCAGGGGCTGTTCGTCGTCCACGACGTGACCGACGCGACCGGCTGGCACCACGTCGTCCGGGCCGGCGTCGATGCCTTCGGTCGGATCGACGCGCTGGTCAACAACGCGGCGTTGTGGCGCACCGCGCCGATCGAGGAGGACACCGAGGAGAATCTGCTGCGGCTGCTACGGGTGAACCTCGTCGGCCCGTTCCTCGGCATCCAGGCCGTCGTCCCCGCGATGCGCACCACCGGCGACGGCGGGTCGATCGTCAACATCTCCTCTACCGCCGGCCTGGTCGGCATCGAAGGCCACGCCTCCTACGGGGCGACCAAGTTCGGCCTGCGCGGGCTCACCAAGTCCGCGGCCCTGGACCTGGCCCCGCACCGCATCCGGGTCAACTCCGTCCACCCCGGCGCGATCGACACCCCCATGGTCGCAGGTGCGCTCGGCCCGGACGCCGGGGAGCGGGACTGGCCGAACGTGCCGCTGCGCCGGATGGGCCGTCCCGAGGAGGTCGCGGAGCTCGTCCTGTACCTGGTCTCGGACGCCTCGGCGTACGTCACCGGCGCCGAGTTCGCCGTCGACGGCGGGCTGACGGCCAAGTGAACGACCCCCTCACCCCACGCGCCCGAAGGTTCGCCGACGCTCTGTCGGCGGGCTTCCCGGATCCCGCCCTCGGCCCCGTCGAGCCGGCGGCGTTCCGGCAGGCCGCGCAGGCCGGGACCCGGTCGCGGCCGGTCCGTGAGCTGCCCCGCGTCACCGGCCGGTCCG
>NZ_JBHVFF010000235.1:0-14101 GCF_042801895.1 Streptomyces sp. NPDC057543
CCCCCGCTGCATGCCCACAGGAGCATCCTTTGGCCGGCCACATCCAAGACCGCTGGTTCAAGACCGAGCCTACCGCCGACGGCAAATCCATCCGAGTGAAGACTGACCGGTACGGGCTCGGACTCCGCTACCGCGCCCGCTACGTCGGCCCCGACGGCACCGAGAAGTCGAAGTCCTTCCCGGACCGCCAAAAGCGGCTCGCCGAAAACTGGCTCGCCAACGTCGCCTCCGACATGTCGCGGGGCCAGTACATCGATCCCCGCGCGGCCCGGGTGACGTTCAAGGGGTACGCCGAAAAGTGGCTCAAGGCGCACAGCGCGGATCTGTCCAGCCAGATCGTCACCGAGCAGCGTCTACGCCTGCACGCTTTCCCCATCCTCGGGTCGCGCCCGCTCGACTCCTTCCGGCCTGAACACCTGCGCGAACTGGTGAGCGCCCTTGAGGCCAACCCCGGCGTGAGCGGCGCGTACGCGCGCAACATCTACGGCGACGTTCGAGCCGTGCTGAGCGCGGCCGTGGATGACGGTCTACTGCCTCGCAACCCGTGCTCTGCGAAGTCCGTGCGCCCGCCGTCGGTCGAGCGACGGCGAGTGACTCCGTGGCTTCCTTCTCAGGTTCAGGCGGTGCGCAGGGCACTGCCTGCGCGCTACCGGACCATGGTGGACACCGGGGCGGGGTGCGGGTTGCGGCAGGGGGAGATCGTAGGACTCGCTGAGGACGCGCTCGACTTCGAGGGGGGCATTCTCAGGGTCGTGCGGCAGGTGAAGCTCATCCAGGGGAAGGCCGTGTTCGCGCCGCCGAAGTGCAACAAGGAGCGCGACGTGCCTCTGCCGTCCTCGGTGGCAGAGGCACTGCGGGAGCACATGGACGCCTGCAAGCCGGTCGAGGTCACCTTGCCGTGGCGAAAGCCGGACGGTCCGAAGGTCGCGGCCCGCCTCCTGTTCACGAACACCGCGAACGGTGTCGTCTGGCGGAGCAACTTCAACATCCAGGAGTGGAAGCCCGCCCTTGCGCTGGCCGGTCTCATCCCGGGCGCGCGGGACGGCAAGTACGACTCCGCCCGGGAACACGGGATGCACGCACTGAGGCACTTCTACGCCTCGGTGCTACTGGACGCCGGCGAGAGCATCAAGGCCGTCAGCCAGTACCTGGGGCACACCGACCCCGCGCTCACGCTGCGGGTGTACGCGCACCTCATGCCGTCCACCCAAGACCGCACCCGCCGCGCAGTGGACGCGATCCTGGGGAGTGGCGACGACTCCGAAGGCTAGAGATCTGGCCTCCAGTTGCCCTGCTCTCGACGCTTCTCCCAAACCGGCACCGCCGCCGCGAGAGCGCCCTCAAGGTTCGTTTCGAATGACTGGCCATTCTTGCGAACCTCTCGCGCGTACTTCTTCGCCTCCGTGAGGGCGAGGTCCACGTACTGGGGACTGAAGTCCTTCCAAAGACGAACCTCGTCGGCAAGTCTCCGGTGAAGGGACTGCCGTGTGACTCCGTACGAATCGGCCAGGAAGTCCCAGGGCACACCACTCGCTCTGAGAACTGCTGTCGCTAACGCTTCGACGCGCAAGAGCTGGTCTCGGAACTCCGGCAAGAAGCGCAAGGCGAAGGCGGGCCCGTCCGCGGGCATGGCGATCGTGCTGCTGGTGCTAGCTAGGTTCAACGCCTCCACCGCAAGTTGCGCCAAGAGCGCGTACGTCTGGTCGTCCTGTTCGGAAGTCATGACCCGAGCTTGTCAGCTAAATGCTGACAAGCGTGGTGGATCTCGCCTCGAAGCTGAGTGACACCGAGGCCGTCTATCGCGGACCGCCTAAAGCTCTCGGCCCAGGAGGCCAAATGAATCTGCCGGTCAGTCCCACGACTGTCAGCGAGCAGGATGCAGGAGCCACCGCCGGCACCAGACAACTCACACACCAAGGGGCGGCTGGCACGCTGTGGCCCCTTCTGCTCTGCATCATTCAGGCCGGAGAGGCAACCGTCAGGGAAGTCGCTCAACTAATGGTGATCACGATCATCTACATGGTTGTGGATACCGCCTGCGGGGCGGTGCGCCTGCGCGGACAAGCTCACCACGGGAGGCGAGAACAGCGCAGGATCCGAGCCGGACGGCCCACAGACGGCCCAGCCTGAATCGCACGTCGCGCCACGTGGGCAAAAGCGCAGGTGAGACGGCTTACGTCGCCGGAGTAACGCCAGATCTCCGGGCTTAGGCATGGTCCATCCAGTGTCGCAGACAGAACAGTGAGGGCCCGCCGCCCTGTGGACAACGGACCCTCACTCGTAAAAGCCCAGGTCAGGAAGGTAGAGCTCGGGGGTCAGCCGGAGCCCACGAACAGCACCAGCAGAAGCCAGACCACCGGGGCGGTCGGCAGCAGCGAGTCCAGCCGGTCCATGATGCCGCCGTGCCCCGGCAGCAGCGTGCCCATGTCCTTGATGCCGAGGTCCCGCTTGATCATCGACTCACCCAGGTCACCGAGGGTGGCGGTGGCCGCGACTGCGAGCCCCAGCAGCAGCCCCTGCCACCAGGAACCGCCGTCGATCAGGAACTGCATGCACAGCGCACCGGCCGCCATCGCGAAGGCGACGGCTCCGAGCAGGCCCTCGCGGGTCTTCCCGGGGCTGATGCGCGGCGCGAGCTTGTGCTTCCCGAAACGCCAGCCGACGGCGTAGGCACCCGTATCGCTGACGACCGTCAGCAGCAGAAAGGTGAGCACCCGCTGCGGTCCGTCGTCCGCGGTCAGGAGCATCGCGACGAACGTGGCCAGGAACGGTACATAGAACGCGGCGAACACGCCCGCCGTGACGTCCTTGAGGTAGCCCTCCGGAGGCTCGGTCATCCGCCAGACGAGCACCGCGAGCGCGGTCAGCGCCATCGCCACCCAGGCGCCCTCGGCACCCCGCGCGTATCCGGCCACGACCATTGCCGCGCCACCGACCGCCAACGGGATGAGCGGCGCCTTGATGCCCTTGCGCTCCTCCAGTCGTGAGGTGAGCTCCCACAGACCCACGACGACGGCGACGGCGATCACACCGACGAAGACGGCTTTCACGATGAACAGCGAGGCGACGATGACGGCACCGAGCCCCACACCGACCCCTATGGCGGCTCGCAGATCACGGCCCGCACGCTTCTTCTGCGGGGGAGGCGGCGCGGTGGACATGGGCTCCTGCGGCTTCTGGTCGCGGAACAGAGGGCCGCCGCTCAGGCGTGCAACCCCCCGGTCCCGGTCATCACGGTCGTCAGCGTCTCTACCTGCGTCGGAAGCGTCCGGCACGATGGGCATGGGCCGAGTCTGCTGGGCCTCATGCACATCGTATGCAGGACCCGCCGGAGCTGCCTGCATCTCGGGCGGACCCCAGTGGCCGGCTCTCTGCGGGGCGCCCCAGGAAGAGTCGTTCATCAGACTTCGAGCAGCTCGGCTTCCTTGTGCTTGAGCAGCTCGTCGACCTGTGCGACGTACTTCGCGGTGGTGTCGTCGAGTTCCTTCTCGGCGCGACGCACCTCGTCCTCGCCGGTCTCCTTGTCCTTGACCAGCTTGTCCAGCGTCTCCTTGGCCTTGCGGCGCACGGCCCGGATGGAGATCTTGGAGTCCTCGGCCTTCGTCTTCGCGACCTTGATGTACTCGCGACGACGCTCCTCGGTGAGGTCCGGGAAGGTCACTCGGATGATATTGCCGTCGTTGCTCGGGTTGACGCCGAGATCCGAGTCGCGGATGGCCTGTTCGATGTTGCGCAGCGCGCTCTTGTCGAACGGCGTCACCACGGCCATGCGCGGCTCGGGCACCGAGAACGAGGCGAGCTGGTTGATCGGGGTCAGCGCACCGTAGTAGTCGGCGACGATCTTGTTGAACATTGCCGGGTGGGCACGGCCGGTACGGATCGCGGCGAAGTCCTCCTTCGCGACGACGACGGCCTTCTCCATCTTCTCCTCGGCCTCAAGGAGGGTTTCTTCGATCACCACGTGCTCCTGCGTGTCTTGAGTGGGCCCGGCGTGCTCGGGCCCGGCGGGTCCTGGGTCGCGTCCTCACCTGCACGGTGTCCGACCGGCAGGCCGTTGTCCATCCTTCGGGACCTGTCCCGGGGTGTTCCCCGCAGGCCCCGGGCCCTCCCATGGCTTACCGGGAAGGCCCCCCGGTTCTCAGGCCCGGGTGCCCTGGTCACTCACGAGCGTGCCGATCTTCTCACCCTTGACCGCGCGGGCGATATTGCCCGTGGCGGTCAGTTCGAAGACGAGGATCGGCAGCTGGTTGTCACGGCAGAGCGTGATGGCGGTGGCGTCGGCGACCTTGAGATCGCGGGCGAGCACCTCGCTGTACTCGAGGGCGTCGAACTTCACCGCGTCGGGATTGGTCTTCGGGTCGGAGTCGTAGACCCCGTCCACGCCGTTCTTGCCCATGAGCAGCGCCTGGGCGTCGATCTCCAGGGCGCGCTGGGCGGCGGTGGTGTCGGTGGAGAAGTACGGCATCCCCATACCGGCGCCGAAGATGACGACGCGGCCCTTCTCCAGGTGGCGCACGGCGCGCAGCGGAATGTACGGCTCCGCGACCTGTCCCATGGTGATGGCGGTCTGGACCCGGGAGTCGATGCCCTCCTTCTCCAGGAAGTCCTGGAGAGCCAGGCAGTTCATGACCGTGCCGAGCATGCCCATGTAGTCGGACCGGGCCCGGTCCATGCCGCGCTGCTGGAGTTCGGCACCGCGGAAGAAGTTGCCGCCGCCGATGACCACCGCGATTTCCGCGCCGTCGCGGACGACTGCCGCGATTTCCCGGGCGATGGCGTGTACGACGTCGGGGTCTACACCGAGACCTCCGCCGCCGGCGAACGCTTCTCCGGACAGCTTCAACATGAAGCGTCCGGGCACCTTGCCGTCCTCGCGCTTGTGGTCACCTTTGGCGGCGTCCGCGCCCTTGTTCATGGAGATTCTCCTCGTGCACATACGAAGAAGGCCATTGCCTGTGGGTCTGGTGTCCCTCAGCGGCAATGGCCTCCTCGTCAGATCTGCGGTCGTACGGCATGAGTGCGGCCGACGACTGCACTAGACCCTAACGGGGTCCACCGTTGTTCGCGGACGGACTCAGATGCCGACCTTGATGCGCGAGAAGCGCTTCAGGGTGACACCGGCCTCGTCCAGAACCTTCTGGACGGACTTCTTGTTGTCCTTGGCGAACGCCTGCTCCAGGACGACGACGTCCTTGAAGAAACCGTTGACGCGACCCTCGACGATCTTCGGAAGGGCGGCTTCCGGCTTGCCCTCCTCGCGAGAGGTGGCCTCGGCGACACGACGCTCGTTCTCGACCGTCTCGGCCGGGACCTCGTCGCGGTTGAGGTACTTCGGGGCGAAGGCGGCGATGTGCTGCGCGACGTCCTTGGCGACCTCGGCATTCTCCTTGTCGAGCTCGACCAGCACACCGACCTGCGGCGGAAGATCGGGCATCGTGCGGTGCATGTACGCAGCCACGTAACCGCCGGTGAACTGCGCGAAGCGGTCCAGGACGATCTTCTCGCCGAGGTTGGCGTTGGCCTCGTCGACGTACGCCTGGACGGTCTTGCCGGCCTCGATCTCGGAGGCGAGCAGCGCTGCCAGGTCGGCCGGCGAGGTCGCGGCGACGTGGGCGGCGAGCGTGTTGGCGACGGTCTGGAACTTCTCGCCCTTGGCGACGAAGTCCGTCTCGCACTTCAGCTCGAGCAGAACGCCGGAGGTCTTGTCCTCGGAGATGAGGGAGACGACGGCGCCGTTCTCGGCAGAACGGCCCTCGCGCTTGGCGACGCCCTTCTGACCCTTGATACGGAGCTCCTCGACGGCCTTGTCGACGTTGCCGTCGGCCTCGTCGAGCGCCTTCTTGCAGTCCATCATGCCGGCGCCGGTCAGCTCGCGGAGCTTCTTGACGTCAGCGGCGGTGTAGTTCGCCATGAGTCTGTGTTTCTCTCTCGAAGTCTGAAAGATCTACGGGTGAACGGCGGGGGCGGCGCTTGTGGCACCGGCCCCCGCCGTCATCAGCCGTGACGGGTGTCAGGCCTGCTCGGCGTCCGCGGCGGGGGCCTCGGCGGCGGGGGCCTCGGCCGGCTTCTCGGCGTCCGCGACCTTCTCGGTCTCGGCGGAGGACTGGACCTCGGCGTCGGCCTTCTTGTCGCCCTCGAGCAGGTCGCGCTCCCACTCGGCGAGCGGCTCGCCAGCGGCCTTCTCGCCCGGCTTCGAGTCACCGGTGGCGGCACCGGAACGGGCGATGAGGCCCTCGGCGACGGCGTCGGCGATCACGCGGGTGAGCAGGGTGACGGAGCGGATCGCGTCGTCGTTGCCCGGAATCTTGTAGTCGACCTCGTCGGGGTCGCAGTTGGTGTCGAGGATCGCGACGACCGGGATGTGGAGCTTGCGCGCCTCACCGACGGCGATGTGCTCCTTCTTGGTGTCGACGATCCAGACGGCGCTCGGCACCTTCTGCATCTCGCGGATACCACCGAGGGTCTTCTCCAGCTTGGCCTTCTCGCGGGAGAGGACCAGGAGCTCCTTCTTGGTGAGGCCGGAGGCGGCCACGTCCTCGAAGTCGATGAGCTCGAGCTCCTTCAGACGCTGAAGGCGCTTGTAGACGGTGGAGAAGTTGGTGAGCATGCCACCGAGCCAACGCTGGTTGACGTACGGCATGCCGACGCGCGTCGCCTGCTCGGCGATGGCCTCCTGGGCCTGCTTCTTGGTACCGACGAACATGATGGAGCCGCCGTGGGCGACGGTCTCCTTGACGAACTCGTAGGCGCGGTCGATGTACGACAGCGACTGGAGCAGGTCGATGATGTAGATGCCGTTGCGCTCGGTGAAGATGAAGCGCTTCATCTTCGGGTTCCAGCGACGGGTCTGGTGACCGAAGTGGACGCCGCTTTCCAGCAGCTCCCGCATCGTAACGACGGCCATGGCCGTACTCCTTGAGGTGCTCGGTTGCCGCGACCGCAGGATTGCTGTCGCGCCTGACGCCCCGACGCGCCGTGCCACAAGGGACCGAGGAGCGCGGCCACCATCCGCAGAGAGGGAGGTGGAGGGGCGTGCGAAGTCGACCCGGTGACCCGGATCGCCATAGGAAGTGTACGGGACGGGCCGGGTGCCGGGTGACGGCGTTGTCCACAACCGGTCGGTAGTCCACAGATCCGGACCATGATCCCCGCGAATCCGCGCGACGCGGGACCGTTCTGCCATGCGATGCACACCTGATCCGACCGTTTTCCCTTCCCTTCCCGTGCGCGGACTCCGGTCCGTGCGCGGACTCCGGTCCATGCGCGGACTCCGGTCCATGCGCGGACTCCGGTTCTGCGAAACCGCGCTCGTGCTCGTGCTCGTGGCACTGGTGACCCTTCTCGCGACGCTGTGCGGTGCGTCGGCCGCAACAGCGGCGGGGACGGGGGCCGTGCCTGCCGCCATGTGGCCACTGGCCGGGCGGCCGGTGGTCGTACGGGGATGGGAGCCGCCGGCCGACACCTATGGGCGTGGCCACCGCGGGGTGGATCTCGCCGCGGAGCCGGGCACGGCAGTGCTTGCCGCGGCCTCGGGCCGGGTCTCGTTCGCAGGGCGTGTGGCAGGGCGCGGGGTGCTGGCGATCGAGGTGGCCGGTACGGGTGATCCGCCGCAGCGGACCACGTACGAGCCGGTGCGCGCTCTGGTCGCGAAGGACGAGGAGGTGGTGACAGGACAGGTCGTGGCAGTCATGGAGGCAGGGCCGTTCCACTGCGCGTCGGGCTGTCTGCACTGGGGGCTGCGGCGCGGTGACGCGTATCTGGATCCGTTGTCGCTGCTGCCGCCCGGGCTGCTGCGACGGGGGCCGTCCCGGCTGCTCCCGGTGTTCGGCGTACCGGAGCTGCGGCCCTCGGCCGAGGGGGCCGGAGACGGACTCGCCGCCCCCGGCGTTCTGTTCGTCGTCGCCGCCGTGCGGCCCCGACGTCAGTCCCGTACGCCCTGCACGCCGCGCAGGACCATGGCGACAGCGGTGTCCGCGATCACGCCCGGCTCCTCCGCCACGCCGAGTTCGATACGCCGCACCGCAGCGTCCACCGAGCCCTGCAGCAGCATCGCCGCCAGCCTGGGCTGTTCATGGCCGAGGTCGCCGAGCGCCTCGACGATCATGGCGATCAGCCCGCCGTGCGCGGCCCTGATCTTCTCGCGTGCGCCCGCGTCCAGTTCGCTCGCCGAGATCGCGACGACCGCCCGGTGGCGGCGGTCCCCGACGAGGTCGAGCTGTCGCCGCACGTAGGCCTCGATCTTCGCCTCCGGCGTGGAGGCCTGCTCCATCGCACCTTCGACCTCGGTCGCCCAGACGGGGAAGTCGACGGCGCAGAGCTCTTCGACGACGGCCGCACGGGAGCGGAAGTACTCGTAGACGGAGGACCGGGCAAGGCCCGTGCGTTCGGCAAGGGCGGGGAAGGTCAACGCCTCCGTACCGCCCTCGGACAGCAAGGAGCGGGCGGCGTCCAGGAGGGCGCCACGCTGCATGGTCCGGTGCTCGGCCACCGAGGCCGCTCGAATCCTGGGCACCCATCCACTCTACGGCGACCGGTGTCCTGGAGGGCGCGTAATGCCCCTATCGGTGACCGAAGCAGCCACAGCCGCACCGGTCACCGGGAGGGGGCTCAGCGGCCGGCGTCGGCCAGTTTCGCGCGCAGTTGCAGCACCGATTTGGTGTGGATCTGGCTGACACGGCTCTCGGTGACCCCGAGCACGTTGCCGATCTCGGCGAGCGTGAGGCCCTCGTAGTAGTAGAGCGTGACGACCGTTTTCTCGCGCTCCGGAAGCGTGTTGATCGCCCGAGCGAGCAGCCGTCTGAGCTCACGGTCCTCGGCGACCTCCACCGGATCGTCGGCGGCGGTGTCCTCGAGCGTGTCCATCAGGCTCAGCCGGTCGCCGCCCTCGCCGCCGACGTGCAGCAGCTCTTCCAGCGCGACCACGTTCGCGAGGGACAACTGGCTGAAAACCGCGTGCAGTTCCTCCAGCGCGATGCCCATTTCCGCAGCGACCTCCGGCTCGGAAGGGGTGCGTCGCAGCTGCGCCTCCAGCGTGGCATAGGCACGTTCCACGGCCCGCGCCTTCTGGCGCACCGAGCGCGGGATCCAGTCCAGCGCCCGGAGTTCGTCGATCATCGCGCCCCGGATGCGGGTGATCGCGTACGTCTCGAATTTGATCGCGCGCTCGATATCGAACTTCTCGATCGCGTCGATCAGCCCGAAGACGCCCGAGGAGACGAAGTCCGCCTGCTCGACGTTGGAAGGCAGGCCCACACTCACCCTGCCCGCGACGTACTTCACCAGCGGCGAGTAGTGCAGGATCAGCTGCTCCCGCAGCCGCTCGTCGCCCGTGGACTTGTAGGAACGCCACAACTCGTCGAGTGAGGAGGGGGCAGGGGGGCGCACAGTGCCACGCGCAGCCGGTGGTACTGCCGCGCGGTCAGACCCGGAGGTGTGCTGGGGCATGTGGTGCCTTGAGCCGTTCTGCTGTGAAGTGCTGGGGGACTTGTGTCTGAGTCGGAATCCTTGTGAGCGTAGCGTGACTGAGGCGTCGCGGTCCGCGCAGGACAGTGGATCGGCGCTGTGCCATTCCGGCCGATCGAACATGTCTGAGGTCCGGGACCGTCGCCGCGTGCGCCGGTCCCGGAAGCGTCGCTGAAGGATCCGCCGAGGTCATCGGCATCACCTTTTCACCCGAATGCTCCAGGTCAAGTACCGCCTCGCCGCGCGTCGCCATTGCATATACGTGGCGGCGTCAACCGCCATCCGTCGCCATCGCGTTCGACGAACCCCAGTGAGTGCAGTTCGTACAGCCTGCCGAGTGCTTCGTCGGCGCTGGTTCCCGCCGTGCGGGCCACCTCGCGCCCGCTGACGGCGCCGCGCGACGGCAGCGCGTCGAGGACCCTGGCGGAGACGGCGTCCAGCAGGTCCCTGGGGTGTACGGGGCCGTGCCTGGCCGGAGCCAGTTCGCCGATGTCCCCCACCAGTTCGGCTACCTCCGCAGCGTCCGTCACCAGGATGCCTTCCCCACGGAGTAGTTCATGGACTCCTGCCGACAACCCGCTGGTGGCGGGGCCCGGCACGCCCATGGTGAAGCGGCCGAGTCGCTGCGCGCTGCGTGCGGTGGCCAGCGAACCGCTGCGGTATTCGGCCTCGACCACCACCGTCCCGCGCGTCAACGCGGCGATGACCCGGTTCCGGAGAATGAATCTGCTGCGGGTCGGATGATCGGATGGTGGCAACTCTCCGATGACGAGCCCTTGTTCCGCCATGCGTCCGATCAGCTCGGCATGGCCCCGGGGATAGGCGACGTCCACCCCGCAGGCCAGGACCGCCATCGTCGCCCCGTCGACGGCGAGCGCGCCACGATGAGCTGCCCCGTCCACCCCGAACGCCGCTCCCGAGACCACCACCCACCCCAGCTCGGCGAGCCCCGCGCCGAGGCTCGCCGCCATGTGGGAGCCGTACGGCGTGCAGGCACGGGCGCCGACCACGGCGACCGAGCGCAGCGCCCAGAGCCGCAGATCGCGCGGTCCCCGCACCCACAGGCCGGTCGGCCTGGCGTCCCCCAGGTCGTCGAGCTGGCTGGGCCACTCCCGCTCGCCGGGGCAGACGAACCGCCCGCCGAGCGCTGCGACTGCCGCGAGGTCCTGCTCGGGCTCGGCGTTCTCGGCCCGTAACCGATACCCGTCGAGACGTTTCGGAGTCATTCCGGTCAGTTGCTCAGCGGCCCCGTCCCTGGTGGTGATCCGCCGTATCAGCTCGACGGCGCCGAGTTCGCGCAGCCATCGGCCGCCGTGCTCGTCCCCCGGCTCCAGGATGCGGGTCAGCGCGGCCCGCGCCAGGCGTTCCCGATCGCTCGCCGCCACTCCCGGCTCCCCCTCCGGTCCTGGCTCGGGCCCAGCGGCGTGCTCCGGGTCCCGCCCCGGTGCGCGCCCCGGGTGCTGCCCCTGTTCATGGTCCGCCCGCACTGTCATGACGCTCCGGCCTCCATCAGGGTGCCCCGGGGGATCCCGGTACGCAGTTCCAGCGCCACCGCGATGTCGGAGGCTTCCGGCCGGTCTGCACCTCGCAGATCGGCGACGGTCCACGCCACCCTGAGCACCCGGTCCAGGCCCCGAGCCGTGAGCATGCCGCGTTCCATGTCCCGTTCGGCTTCCATGAGCGCGCCCGGTGCCGCGACCAGCCGGGTCCGCAGCTCATGGCCGGGCACCTCGCTGTTGGTCGTCCACGCGGTGCCGGCCAACCGCTCCGCCGCCCGTGCCCTCGCCTCCCGGACCCGGGCCGCGACGATGGCCGTCGACTCGCCCCTGGCGTCCCGCTCCATCAGGTCCGCGCGCCTGACGGGATCGACGACCACCCGCAGGTCGACCCGGTCGAGCAGGGGCCCGGAGAGCCTCGACTGATAGCGGCGGACCGCCGACGGCGCGCACTCGCAGCCGGCGCCGCTGAGTGAGTGCCGACCGCACGGGCAGGGATTGGCGGCCAGCACCATCAGGAATCTGGCGGGCAGCCGCACCACCCCGGCGCTGCGTGCCACCACCACGTGTCCCGACTCCAGTGGCTGACGCAGCGCGTCCAGCACCCGCATGGAGAATTCCGGTGCCTCGTCCAGAAAGAGAATCCCTCGGTGGGCCAGGGAGACCGCACCGGGCCTAGGCAGCCCGTTGCCCCCGCCGACCAGCGACTGCATCGTCGCCGAATGGTGCGGTGCGCAGTACGGCGCCCGGGTGACCAGTGGTTCCCCCGGCGGCAGAATGCCGGCCACCGAGTGCACCGCGGTGACTTCCAAGGACTCCTTCCTCGTCAACACCGGCAGGATCGCCGGCAATCGCTCGGCGAGCATGGTCTTGCCGGCGCCCGGCGGCCCGGAGAGCAGCAGATGGTGGCCGCCCGCCGCGGCGACCTCCAGCGCCTTGCGGGGCCGCAGTTGCCCTGCCACGTCCGCGAGATCCGGCGGGTTGCCGTCGCCCTGTGCGGCCCCCCGGGCGAGCCCGGTGCCGATCCCCGCGCCGGGCACCATCAGCCCGGCCAGCATGGTGTCGGGGCGCCCCTCGTCGTGGGCCTGTCGCTCGTCCGGCACCGGCTCGTCGCAGAGCACCGCGATCAGCTGCCGCAGGCTCCGCACCCCGAGTACCGAGACCCCGGGCACCAGTGCCGCCTCCCCCGCGGTCTGCTCGGGCACGACGACCTGGCGGTACCCTGCCTCCGCCGCGGCGAGCACGGCGGGCAGCACTCCGCGCACCGGCCGCACCCGACCGTCGAGCCCCAGCTCACCGATCATCACCACATCGGCGATGGATTCCGGATCGATCCGCTCGGCCGCGCCCAGCACCGCACAGGCCACCGCCAGATCGAATCCGGAGCCGCCCTTCGGCACGGAGGCCGGTGACAGGCCCACCGTGAGTTTCTTCTGCGGCCACTCGGCCCCGGAGTTCACGACCGCGGCCCTGACCCGGTCCCGGCTCTCCACCAGGCTCTTGTCCGGCAGCCCCACCAGGGTGAACGCGGCCACCCCCGCCTCCAGGTCCGCCTGAACCTCCACCACCACGCCCTCGACGCCGACGAGCGCCACTGAACACGCCCGCGCGAACCCCATCAGGCCACCCCGCGCGCATGCTCGACGACGGGCGCTCCACGCCTGGGCAGTACCACACCGACCAGGTCGATCCGGACCCCGCCGGGCGGCGGGCCGCCGTGCAGGTGGAGCCAGATCCCGGCCAGTCGTCGCAGCCGCTCCGCCTTGACCGGGGTGACCGCCGCCATCGGATGCTCGAAGGCACCCGCCCTGCGGGTCTTCACCTCGCAGACCACGAGTGCGTCACCGTCCATCGCGATGATGTCGATCTCACCGGCACGACAGCGCCAGTTCCGTTCCAGTACGGACATGCCGGCTTCGGTCAGCAGCCGCGCCGCCAGATCCTCGCCGAACCGCCCGAGTGCCCCCCGTGCGTTCATATCGGCACCACCTCCGGGACCGACTCTGACGCGTTCGGCCCCGGCTTGTGGATCTTGGTGGACAACTCCTGGATTGTGGACAACTCGGCCACCCGGAGGTGGGAATCGATCCCCCGGAACCGGGGATCACCCGAAGGTGGGGGTCAACCCCCAAAGGGGGCCGTCGATCCCTTTCGGATCTTCCCCCTCGAATCCTCCTCGGATCCCCCTGGGTCTCCCCCGGAGAGCGGGCTCAGCCGCCCGGAAGTTCGAGATCGCTCTTGTTGAGCTCCTCGATGTTGACGTCCTTGAACGTCAACACGCGTACCTGCTTGACGAAGCGTGCGGGCCGGTACATGTCCCAGACCCAGGCGTCCGCCATGGATACTTCGAAAAACACCTCGCCCTGAACCGAGTGCACCTGCATCTCGTAGTCGTTGGTGAGGTAGAAGCGCCGTTCGGTCTCGATCACATATTTGAACAGACCGACGACATCTCGGTACTCCCGGTAGAGCTTCAGCTCCATCTCGGTCTCGTACTTTTCGAGGTCCTCGGCGCTCATTGGCATGTTCCCCTTCAGCCGTGCGTGCCCCCATTGTGCGCCAGGCCCGGCGTCCCTGGGCGCTTAGGCGATTTCGGGGGCCAGAACCATTGGCGTACGCGGAGGACCCTCGTCGAGCAGCGTGCGCAGCAACTCGGCGAGCCTGGTCGGATACACCGTCTCACGCGCCGCCGACAGTTCGGCGGAGGTCCACCACCTCAGACCCGCGACGCTGCGCTGCTCCAGCCCGGTCATCCTGCTGGTGTCGGTGGCGGTCTGCGTCGTGCGCGCCAGGAAGTACCATTCGTCCTGGTTCCAGCGGCGCCCGTCGAACGGGAACGAGCACAGCCGCTGCCAGAGCAGCGGACCCAGCTCTACATCGGTGATCCCGGTCTCCTCGGCGAGCTCGCGCAGCGCGGCCTGTTCCCGGGTCTCCGCGCCCTCCAGGCCGCCACCGGGGGTGAACCACCAGGTGCTCCCGGGGTCCTCCGGTTCGAACCCGTGTATCAGGAGAATGCGATCGTCGGGGTCCAGGAGTACCACCCGGGCGACCTTCCGCTGCTCAGTGTGCACCGGCCGTCGCCCTTTCCTGCTTGTTCCGCCTACGGTCCGATCGCGCCGACCGCGCCGCGATCGGACCGTACG
>NZ_JBHVFF010000236.1:0-14071 GCF_042801895.1 Streptomyces sp. NPDC057543
GACGCCCTGCGACTCCGCCTCCGGCGTTGTCGTCGGTCAACGACGCTCCGCGTCGCTTCCCTCCTCCGCCTTGGATTCGAAGCCGCACGACGCCGCCCGCTGATCCACTCTCCATCGCGGGTGAGGTCGTAAGAGCGTCCGCCAGTAGGTCATGAACGCGTCGGATTGACGGCACGACGGGCAGGCGTCTGCTGATCACGGAATTGCTGACGCTCTGCGATCCTGGGAGAACGTCTGTGCCTGTCGTGCCCGCGTCCATCACCGACCCGATCCGTGCCGAGTTCCTGGTGCTGTTGGCAGATCGTCCAGTGCGGGCGGCACCGAATCCGCCTCCTTGAGCCGTAGGCAGGTGGGGTCTCCGGCCGGAGGCCCCACCTGCTCGGGTTCAGGTTGGTCAGAAGCGCACTGAGCGGTCCCGGGTGACCGTCGGGACGGCGAGCACGGCATCGAACGCTTCAGGGACCGGGGTGCTCAGATGGGAGCTCTGGAAACGGAGCCCGTTGATCAGTGGTGCCCCCTGTTCGTCGCGCGGTGCGTGGCGCAGGTCGGTCAAGGTGATCCGGTCGGCGAGTCCGGCATCGATAAGAGCGGCCTCGACACTGCCGGGCTCGGCAGGCTCAAGGGGGGCTTCGGCGAGGGTGAAGCCGACCGCGGCGCTCTGGTCGGGGTACATCTCCGGCACATGGTCGGCGGTGTGGACGAGCGCCACGGTGCGGTAGTCCTGGCCGAGCATCCGCTGCAGGTGCTGGCCCATGGGCAGTGTGGTGAGGCCGCCGCCGAAATCCAAAGAAAACGCCGTCTTGTGGATGTGGTTGTTGTGTGCCGCAAGGACTACCCGGGTCCCCGGTTCGGCGTGGTCCAGGTGCCAATGCAGGGACTCGGCCAGGTAGATCTCTCGCACCGACAGGTCCGCGGCCAGGCCCCGACCGGACATCAGCGCGTTTGACGCCTGGAACATGTAGTCGGTGTAGCAGGCCGCTTCCACCCGGCGCCGGGCGATGTCGAAGCGGCTCTGGCTGCTGCGGGAGACGTAGAGCGGTTCGACGGCGCGCAGCCGCAGCAACAGCCGTGCCAGTACGGCAGTCAGTTTGTTCTGCTCGGCAGTCTCCAGGCCGGCCCATGCGGGCGCGGCCGTGGCGCCGGAACCGCATCCCCTGAGGAACCGGTCGCTGATCTCCAGGGCCGTATCGACAAGGGGGAGTGCGTCGGGGTCGACCTCGCGCAGGTATTCGGCCACCGGCTCCAGGGCAGGTCGTAGCGCCCCGCCGGCCTCGGGGATATCGAGGCCGGCGAAGCGCAAGGGGTGTCCGCTGGTGCGGTTGTGGTGGCGCAGCCAGTGCATGAGATCTGCGGCGCCCCATTCGGCGGCGGCCCGGCTCACTTTCGCCAGGTCCCCGTCGTCGCCGTCGCCCAGCAGCCACCGGGCGAGGGGGAAGGCTTCGCTGAAGCCGAACTCCATGGCGAAGACGGTGAATCCACAGCGTTCGGCGAGAAAGCGCAGCACCCGCTGGCGTGCGCGCGAGAACTCTTCGACGAAGTGGGCGCCCTCGCCGACTGCCACAACCCGGGCATCGCCGACGATCTCTCGGAGCCCTTCGAGGTCGTCGAGGGGCTGCTCGGGATCAAGGGTGGTCAGGGTGCTGGAGTGCTCGCGGAACCAATCGGCAAGCACGGTGCGAGGCACAAGTAGAGCTCATTTCTCGGCTCGGAGGTTCAGGGCACAGCCACTCATTCGCACACGGGCGGACGAGTGACGCGACGACGCGCAGGCGCAACCGGCGCCGGGCCACTGGGCCAACGGCGCACCGCGTCTGCCGACGAACCTCGTCAGAGAAAATTGCTGAAGATTGCCATGATCGAAACCTAGCACCGGGCGCCGTACACGGGCACACGAATATTCCGGCGCTTCATCGCGAGGCAGGGCGCCTTCGGCGGGCTTATCGCCGTAGGCGGTGAGCCGGGGATATCGCCGTAGGCGGGCGTCCAGGCTCAGCTTCTGGTTCGAGAGGATGTGCTCCAGCTCGTGGGCCCGGGCGGCAAACTCGTCTCGAGCTGGAACGGCGCATCGCGGACTGGGAGGGGGCGCCGTTCACCCAGGACTCCGCGAAGCGCATCTCCGTGTGGCGCAAGTCGGCTTGAGTCACGCCACACCGCGTACGAGGGCACCGTTGCCGAGCTATGCGCCACGACGGACCCGGGCGGCCTTGCGGGCCTCGGCAATCTGGCGGGCCTCGGCAGACCGGCGAGACTCGCCACCGCCGCCGGCCCGCCCTGGGCGGGTGCCCACACCGCGGAAGGGGGCGCCGCCGCGCTTCGGGCGCTCCGCGACCGACCCGCCGCCGCCGCCGACGGGGACACTGGAGGGAGCCTGGGCACCAGTGATGCGGCTCAACTCGGCCTCGCCGGAGCGGACCTGCGTGATCTGCGGCCTGATGCCCGCGTCGGACATGAGACGGGCCATGTCCCGGCGCTGGCCGGGGAGGACCAGCGTGACGACACTGCCGGACGCGCCGGCGCGGGCTGTACGGCCGCCGCGGTGCAGGTAGTCCTTGTGGTCGCCGGGAGGGTCGACGTTGACGACGAGATCGAGGTCGTCGATGTGGATGCCCCGAGCCGCGACGTTGGTGGCCACGAGCGCCGTGACGTCGCCGGTCTTGAACTGCGCCAGGGTGCGGGTGCGCTGGGGCTGCGACTTGCCGCCGTGCAGCGCCGCGGCCTTCACGCCGCTGCTCAGCAGGTGCTTGGTGAACTGGTCGACAGCATGCTTGGTGTCCAGGAACATGATCACGCGCCCGTCGCGGGCCGCGATCTCGGTGGCGGTGGCGTACTTGTCGGCGCCGTGCACCTGCAGCACATGATGCTCCATCGTGGTGACCGCACCCGCCGACGGGTCGACCGAATGGACCACCGGGTCATGGAGGTAACGACGGACAAGAAGGTCGATGTTGCGGTCCAGCGTGGCCGAGAACAGCATGCGCTGGCCGTCGGGACGTACCTGGTCCAGCAATTCGGTGACCTGCGGCATGAAGCCCATGTCCGCCATCTGGTCGGCCTCGTCCAGGACGGTGATTTTCACCCGGTCCAGGCGGCAGCCCTTGCGCTCGATGAGATCCGCGAGGCGGCCAGGAGTCGCAACGACCACCTCGGCCCCGGCACGCAGTGCGCCGGCCTGCCTGCCGATCGACATGCCGCCGACCACAGTGGCCAGCCGCAGCTTCAGCAACCGAGCGTACGGGGCGAGCGCATCGGTGACCTGCTGGGCCAACTCGCGCGTGGGGACGAGGATCAGGGCCAGCGGCTTCCGCGACTCGGCACGTTGCCCGGCCGTCCGCACGAGGAGCGCCAGACCGAAGGCGAGCGTCTTGCCCGATCCGGTGCGCCCGCGGCCCAGGACGTCACGCCCTGCGAGGGAGTTCGGCAACGTGGCGGCCTGGATCGGGAACGGCTCGTTCAGGCCGAGGCCAGTGAGCATCTTCAGCAACTCGACCGGCATGTCCAGTTCGCCGAAGGTCGCGGCCGCGGGGAGGGCCGGGGTGACGGTGATCGGCAGCGCGAACTCCCCCTGTGCTGCGGAGGAGCGGCGCCCGGTATCGCCTGGACCGGCGCCAGGGTGCCTCTGGTCCTGTGGGCGGAAACGGTCGTTCGTACGAACTGAACGGCTCATGGAGAACCTTCCTCGACAGGGCGCGCATCGAGGAATTCCCGACAGGATGAGCCGGATGAATTGCAAGAACGAGCCGAATGTGAGACTAAAAGAATTCCACCGGAATG
Source organism: Streptomyces sp. NPDC057543 (assembly GCF_042801895.1). Classification (NCBI taxonomy): domain Bacteria; kingdom Bacillati; phylum Actinomycetota; class Actinomycetes; order Kitasatosporales; family Streptomycetaceae; genus Streptomyces; species Streptomyces sp. NPDC057543. The sequence goes on from NZ_JBHVFF010000236.1 coordinate 3,772, forward strand.
CAGGAAGCAGAAGGCTGGGGCCCCAACGCAAGGCGGAGCCCCAGCTATCTCACGCGCTTCGGCGTCAGGCGGGAGTAATGTTCTCCGCCTGCGGACCCTTCTGACCCTGCACGACGTCGAAATTCACCTTCTGGCCTTCCTGAAGCTCACGGAAGCCCTGCGTGGCGATGTTCGAGTAGTGGGCGAAGACATCCGGGCCGCCGCCGTCCTGCTCTATGAAGCCGAAGCCCTTTTCCGAGTTGAACCACTTGACGGTGCCAGTAGCCATGTCACATCTCCTTGGGGCAGTGCCCGCGGGCCCACACCGTGTGAACCCCTGCGTTGCCACAATGAACCCCATCCGGATAAGCACCGGAGATACAAAAAATGCCCGACGGCATACAGCCGCCAAGGCATTTGAAGTTTCGGGAACCACGACTGCAACTACAGTCAATGCTAGCACAGCAGGGACATCCGAACTACTTTCACCCGTGACGTAAAGCCTCGGCCTCGCGGCAGCGCCCGGATCAATATGTCAGCCGGTGCCAACTCGCGTATACACGGAAGGCGAATTTTCAGATTACTCGAGGTGCGACCAACGAGAACTCATCCTCTCCGGCGACGAGCACCTGGCCTCCACGACCCTTCCTTTGCCCGAGGAAAGTCGAACGTACCTCTCGACTCGGATTATCTCGAATCATTTCCGCAAAAGACAGGCCCGGAATTACTCGGTGTCGAGCTGCTCGCATCCCTTCCGCCACCAGGCCTCCCCCTCCTCACGTAGTTCGACGTCACTCGGTCGAACCACCAGGCCGTGTTAACGGGCTTGGTACGCGAGAACGTTGGCAATCACGTCGTCATGGTGGCCCAGACTCGGTGTGTCCTTACTTGCTGCCGAGATGCCCGTTCTGAGGGCGGCCTCCGACTCCACGGCTTCGGTGCCGGCGACCCGGAGAACAGCGGGGGGAGTTCCTGGACGGGCGGCATCAGCAGCCGCACGTGATTGCTGCGCGTCCGCCTGCTGAGGTGCTATCGGATCCGTTCCGCCTGCCCGGCAAGCGCGGGGGTGACCTGTTGCACGATGCCCCCGGCGACGGGGCTGCCCTGGGCCACTCCCAGGCCGATGCCCATCGCGCTTTCGGTCATTGCCGGGGCCCCTCGGGCGCCCAGGACGGCGGGTGCGGTCTCGTCGACGCGAGCGGTGACCGCATCTGCCGCGTCGGCGAGCCTGCCGGGTGACGTAGCAAGCAGGTCTTCCCCACGCATGCGGTGCAGTAGATGCCGAGGACGAACCGCCCTCGGGGCGACCGAAGGAAGCGAGACCGGACCGTCCCCGCGAACGGTCCTTCCGCACTGCCTCCAGGCTCGCCCGGAGCGGCCGGACATCAGGTCTGCAGTCGCCACACCGCACCGCCTCAACCCAGGAACGACAGGCGGACCTTCCGGCTTGGATTGTCCCTGTTCGTATCCACCAAACTCCGTTAAGGCAACCCCAGCGTAGCCACCGGTCTACGCGAGATCTTCCAGCAGGAGGTCGAGTGCCGCCTCTTCGTGCAGGGATGCGCCACGGCTCCGCTCCGTACCGACCCATGATGCGGCCATGGGGTCTGTTCGGCCGGGTGTCCCCAGCCGCCGTCGGGGCCGGAGTCCAGCCGTCGTGCCAGCAGCACCATCGCGGCCATGAGCAGGAGCGGGACGAGCATGGCGGTGCGCAGGCTGGTGGCCTCGGCGAGGGCACCGGTGATCGGCGGGCCGACGAGAAAACCGGTGTACCCGACGATGGAGACGGCCGCGATCGCGGGGCTCGGTCGGGCGAAGTGCCGCTGGGCCACGTGGCCGAAGACGACGGAGATGATCGCTGCAATGCCCAGGCCGAGCAATACGTAGCCGAGCAGCCGGGCTCCTCCTCCCGTCACCGTCTCCGCGTCGCTCAAGCACCCGGTCGGTTACGAAACACGGCATTTCGCTGCGTCTGCACATGTCGAGGGCTGTGACAACTGTGGCTGGCAGGGCCGTGGGCTCCCGATCGCCTGCTCTGCCCGCGAAAGTGAGGAAGCAGGATATCCGCTGCGGGCAGCGTCGAGACCAAAGGTGCCCAGATGGACGGTGGCCACCACAACCGGGTTTGGGCTAGGCCCACCGACAGCACCATGATGGGGCCGTTCGAGTGGCCCCGGTGCGGTGGGAGCAGCAGATGCGGCAAAACGGGAGGACGGACCCGTCCGATCTCCAGCTGAAGATCGTGCTGCACGGCACGAAACCACCCCTGTGGCGGCGCCTGGTACTGCCGTCCGACACCTCGCTCGGGACGTTGCACGACGCCATCCAGGTCGCCTTCGGATGGCATGGCGGCCATCTGCACCTCTTCACCGACGAGTTCGGCCAGGGGTACGGCGATGCGGCCCGACTCACCGACATCGATCTCGGCTTCGGCCACGGGGTCGGCGACGAGGACGCCACCGCGCTCGGCGACGTGCTGGCCGCGGAGGGAGCACGGCTGCGCTACGTCTACGACTTCGGTGAGAACTGGGAGCACGGGATCACGCTGGAGAAGACTCTGCCGTGTCCGGTCGGCGCGGAGCGGACGGTGCGCTGCGTCGGCGGACGTCGCGCCGATGTCCCGGCCGAGGACATCGGCCGCGTGTGGGGGCTGGCCGAGGTGCTGAAGTTCCTCGATGCACCGGACGGGGCCGGGGATGGCCCGTACGGTGAGCTTGTCGCCGAGCTGCGGGTGGCCGGTTACGATCCGGCGGCCTTCGACCGGGACGGGATCACCGCGCGGCTGGCCCGGTTGATGCCGGACACGGTGTCCGGCACGGCGAAGCCGCCGACTGGCGATCGGGGCGGGCACGGCGGTGTCCGTCGGCTGACCGCCGAGGACGTGGCGTTGTGCACCTGCGGGCAGTGCCGGGCGGGCGATCCGGTCGAGGCCGGAGTCGACGGACCGGACGAGGATGTGCCTGTGCTGCGCCCGGTGACCCTGGCTCCGCAGGAGGACCTGATCGCTGCCGTGCGGGGTGTCCCGCTCTTCGACGCGGCGCTGCGGCTCTCCGCCTGGTGCCGCGAGGGACGGCAGGTCACCGCCGGCCGGGTACTGCGGCCCGCGCTCGCCCGTGAGGCCGTCGAGGGACTCCAGCTGTGGAAGCTGGCCGACGACGACTCGCCGTATGCCGATGCCGTCGCGCGGGCTCATGCGCTGAAATCGCTGCGCAGCGCCAAGGACGTGGCCGTTCTCGATGATCCGTGGTGGCTAGCCGTGGACGGCGGGCTGATCACGATCAGCGGGGGTCGCGCGCGGGGCGGCGAGACAACTGACTTCGCCGACGAGAGCCTTCTGGAGTTCTGGGCCACCACGATGGGCGATCTGCTGGAAGAGATCGGTGAGACGGGGGGGCTGGACGGGTGGCACAGTGAGCTGGGCGAGCTGACGGCCGAGATCGCCGACTCACTGGTCGGGTTGCTGTACGACGCTCCGGACGACACCTGGGTGGATGTCGACGACCTGCGTGCGAAGGCCCGCGAGGTGGGCGCGAACGGGCCGGAGTTCGAACTCTTCCAGGCGCTGTTCGCGGTGTCCTTCCGGGAGCTCGGGGACGGGCTCGCCCTGTTGGGCGCGGTGGAGTACGAGCCCGGTGACGGAGACACTTCGCCGGAGTTGGCTCTCCGTACGCTCCTGAACGCCATGGGCGGGCAGGAGTTGGGCGGCGGTTCGGAAACCTCGTCGGCGGCGCCTGACCGTTCGCGGGACGACAGGCGTGGGGACCGCATGCGGCTCACCCCGCTCGGCCGCCATGGGCTCCGTGCCTACCTGATGGAGTGCGGTGTGCCCGCGCCGCTGCTCGGTGAGTACGCCGAAGCGGACGCTGCCGCTCTGCTCCAAGGGCTCCTGGGCTACTCCGCCGAGGAGATGCGCCGGGAGGTCGAAGGGTGGCTGGAACACCGCTCTGCGGCTGATGCCGTGGTGGGGCTGCTCGACGCCTGCGCGGGAGACGGCCCCGAGGCCGCGGCGAAGCGCGCCGTAGCCCAACTGGTGCTGGCCGACCTCGACGACCCCCGCGCACTGCGCGTACTGCGCAAGGCAGCGGACTCCGACATCGAGGGGTGCCGCCAGGTGGCCACCGCGACCCTGGGCGCACACCCTGGGGCGGAAGCGCACGTGGACCCGGCACGGGCGGAGGAGGCCGAATTGTGGCTGCTCATCGACGGACTGTCGGTCCTCGCCGGTGCCCAGGAGAGCGAGGAGCTGACCCAGGGCTTCCTGGAGAACTGGAACACGGCGCCGGAGGCGCTCGAACATCGGGTGGACGACCTGTGGCGAGTGGAGCACGCAGCCACCGCCCAAGTACTCACCGAACTGGGTGAGGGCCTGCGCGACGTCGACAAACGGCTGGCCAAACGCATGCGTACCGCAGCGAACAAGGCCCACTCCCGTCAGTGACAGCAGGGGCGGAACCTGCTGGTGGACGAAGGCGCGGTGAAGACCGCTTGGACGACGGTGAGGCGAAAGAGAAGAGTGGCACGAGTCCTCGTACGGGAACAGAGCACGGGCACGAGGAGCGTGCCACCGTTGGCCGCACCGGAGTCGGCCGCCTGGGCGCGGATTCTGCTCGACGGCGGCTGGGCGGCGGTGTTCCTCCCCGGCGAGCCTGCCCGCCTCGGCCGGTTGCTGCTCTGGCAGCCCGCCGGGGCAACCGCCGTCGAAGGCATGGCACCCGTGGGCGTCGAGGCCGAGACGGCGGAACTGGTGCTCCCGCACGGCCGCTCGGTCAGACGGCGCAGAGTGGAGGTTTACGCGCTGCCGGTCGCCCTCGCCGTTGCCGCGCTGTCCGGGGCACAGCCGACGCATCGTTCCGCTGCCGCCTGGCAGGCCGCCGCCCGCTTCGCGCTGCGGCTACTTGCCGACGGCCGCCTCCACCCGGCTCTCACCCCCGCCGGCTACGACACCTGGCAGGCGGGCCCCTTCACCTCCGCCCAGCGGCAGACGCTGGACACCCTCGCCGCCGCCTTCCCGCCCCACGCCCACTGCCTGCCCGAGCCCGGTCCCGCACCACTCCGGATCGCGGAACCGGCCGCGCTGGTAGGTCACTTCTGCGACGCGGTCGCCGACGAACTGGTCCGCACCCCGGCCGCTCCGCTTGCTATGGGAGCCCTGCCGTACGCCTGGCGCGAGCCGCGTGCCGTGCCCGCCCTGCGCGAGTGGGCCGAGGAGACCGCCGCCGCGTTCACCGCCGACGTCAGGGTCTCGCTGCGGGTCGACGTACCCGAGGGGAGGCGTCGGCAGTTCCGGGCCGTCCTGCAGTTGCACACAGCGACGGATCCCGCGCTCGTCGTGGAGGCCGCACAGTTGTGGAACGAACCGGCCGAAGTGGAGCGGCTACTCGGCCCGCGCGCCGAGACCGAGACGCTGCTCACACTGCGCCGCGGCGCCCGCGTCTGGCCACCGCTCGACCGGCTACTGAAGGACGCGGCTCCGGACCAGCTGCGGCTGACCGACGACGAGGCCCTCGACCTGCTGGGTGACGCCACCGACACACTGCGCGGGGCCGGTATCGACGTGCACTGGCCGCGCGAGTTGGTCAAGGCACTTACCGCGACCGCAGAGATCGGGCAACGCACCGCGCCCGGCTCCAGCGCGGGCGGCATGCTCGACGCCGACACCCTCCTCGACTTCCGCTGGCAGCTCTCGCTCGGCGGCGACCCGCTCACCGAGGCTGAGATGGACGCCCTCGCCGAGGCCCGCCGCCCCCTCGTCCGGCTCCGCGACCAGTGGGTGGTCGCCGACCCAAAGCTGGTAGCCCGCGCCAAGCACCGCCGGATGGAACCGCTCACTCCCATGGAAGCACTGGGCGCCGCGCTCACCGGCGAGGTGGAGCGGGACGGGGAGACTCTTCGCTGCGCGGCGGTCGGGGCGCTCGCCGACCTCGTCGCCCGCATCCGCGACCCCGAATCCAGCACCCCCGCCGCCCAGCCCGCCGCGCTCAAAGCCACCTTGCGCGACTACCAGAAGCGGGGCCTCGCCTGGCTGGCCGAGATGTGCGAGCTCGGTCTCGGCAGCTGTCTCGCCGACGACATGGGCCTGGGCAAGACCATCACCCTGCTCGCTCTGCACCTGCACCGCCAGACCGATCCCGACACCGCGGGCCCCACGCTCGTCGTCTGCCCCGCCTCGCTGCTCGGCAACTGGCAGCGCGAGGCGGCCAGGTTCGCACCATCCACTCCCGTGCGCCGCTACCACGGCGGCGACCGCCACCTGAAGGACCTGGCCGGGGACGAGATCGTCCTGGTCACCTATGGAGTGCTGCGCCGCGACCGGGAGGCCCTCGCCGAGAACGCTTGGTCGCTGATCGCCGCCGACGAGGCCCAGCACGTCAAGAACCCCTACGCCGTCACCGCCCGTGAGCTGCGCGCCCTGCCCTCCCGCGCCCGCGTCGCGCTCACCGGCACCCCCGTGGAGAACAACCTCTCCGAACTGTGGGCGCTCCTCGACTGGACCACCCCCGGACTCCTCGGCCCACTCACGGCTTTCCGCGACCGGCACGCCCGAGCGATCGAGTCGGGCGAGGACCCGCAGGCTGCCGCACGGCTGTCCCGTCTCGTCCGCCCGTTCCTGCTGCGCCGCAAGAAGTCCGACCCGGGCATCGCGCCCGAACTGCCCGCCAAGACCGAAACCGACCGTGTCGTACCGCTGACCGCTGAGCAGGCAAGCCTGTATGAGGCGGTGGTCCGTGAAACCATGGCGAAGATCGCCGAAGCCGAGGGCATCGCCCGCCGCGGCCTGGTCCTGAAGCTCCTCACCGCGCTGAAGCAGATCTGCAACCACCCCGCCCAGTTTTTGAAAGAGCACAGCCTGCGCCAGTCCACACCGCTGCACGGCCGCTCCGGCAAACTGGCGCTGCTCGACGAACTGATCGACACCATCACCGCCGAGGGCGAGTCGGTGCTGGTCTTCACCCAGTACAAGCAGATGGCGACCCTGCTGGAGAAGCATCTCGCGGAACGAGGCGTCCCCACACTCTTCCTGCACGGCGGCACGCCCGTCACCGCGCGCGAGGAGATGGTGGACCGCTTCCAGCGCGGCGAGGTGCCGGTGTTCCTGCTCTCCCTGAAGGCCGCGGGCACCGGCCTCAACCTCACACGGGCCACCCATGTTGTGCACTACGACCGCTGGTGGAACCCGGCGGTCGAGGACCAGGCCACCGACCGTGCCTACCGCATCGGCCAGGACAAGCCCGTACAGGTCCATAAACTCCTTGCGGAGGGGACCGTGGAGGACAAGGTGGCGAAGCTTCTCGAATCCAAGCGCGCGCTCGCCGACGCCGTGGTCGGCTCCGGTGAGGCTGCTCTGACCGAACTGTCCGACGACGATCTCGCCGAACTCGTCGCCCTGGGGAGGCAGTCATGAGCCCCTCGGTCCCCAGCCCGCGCCGCGTGCCGGCCCGCGGCAGGCGGGCCTTCGCCGCGACCTGGTGGGGCCAGGCATGGGTGACGGCCCTGGAGGACTCCACCCTGGACTCGGGGCGCCTGTCCCGCGGACGCACCTACGCCCGCCAGGGCATGGTCGGCCCCGTCACCATCGCCCCCGGCCAGGTCAAAGCCGCCGTCCAGGGCAGCAGGCCCCGCCCCTACCGCTCCGCCGTCCACCTGCCCGTCCTCACCGACGCGCAGTGGAATATCCTCCTCGAGACCATCGCGACCCGGGCCGGGCATCTCGCCGCACTCCTCGACGGCGAGATGCCCGCCGAACTCGTTGACGACGCCCGGCACTCGGGCGTCCCCCTGCTCCCGCAGCCCACCGAACTCGACCCCGAATGCTCCTGCCCCGACTGGGGCTACCCCTGCAAACACGCCGCCGCGCTCTGCTATGCCATCGCCGCCACCATCGATACCGACCCCTTCGTGGTGTTCGCCCTGCGCGGCCGCGGCCGGGAGGAAGTCCTCACCCAGCTGCGCGCCCGCCGTACGGCCGCCCAGGCGACCTCCACCCCACCGGCCCCAGCCGGCCTCGCGGCCGCCGGCGCCTACGCGGCCTGGGCTGCCCTGGCCGAACACACTCAGCCCCTTCCCGAACTCCCCGGACCGGCCCCCCACACCGCCGCGCTGCCCGCCGCCCCGCCACCCGGCACCGGCCTGTCTGCCACGGACCTCGAACACCTCATGGCGGACACCGCCGCACGCGCCGCCCGGCTGCTCACGGGTGACACCACCAGCCTCCACCTGAACCAGCACGAGGACGCGGCACGGATCGCCGCGAGCAACTGCGGCCCCGAGTGGTTCCACCACCTCATCCAGAACACCGGTGCCAAACCGACCGCGTTCGCCCGCCTCACCCGCGCCTGGCGGTATGGCGGCCCAATCGGCATCACCGTCGCCGAACACCCCCACACCCCCGACCCGACGGTGATGGCGGCGGCGCGCAACGCCCTGACCACGGCCCTCACAGAGATGACCACCGCCCCCGCCGCCCTCAGGGCCTGGCGCAACCGCCTCACCCTCACCGACCACCGCATCCAGCTGCGCCTGGGCCCCGACACCCGCTGGTACCCCTACCTCCAGCATGACGACGGCGACTGGTGGCCGGCAGCACCCGCCGACCCCGACCCCGTCACGGCGGTCACCTCCGTCTGGCAGCAGACCGAGAGGTGACACGTACGACAGACCCGTGAACCGCCTCCTCAGCCCATAAGTTCACATCTACCAACTGCTCCGTCATCCGGCATCGCCCCTCACCGGTTCACTTGGTGCGACCGGACATCGGCTGTACTGTCGTGGCTGCCCCGGATTCAGCCAAGGAACGACAACCGCACCTGACGGTTGTGATTCGAGACGTTCGTGTCGACCAGGCATACCGACTGCCACGTCCCCAGTTCCAGCCGGCCGCCGATCACCGGCAGTGTGGCGTGCGGTGGGACGAGGGCGGGGAGTACGTGGTCGCGACCATGGCCGGGGCTGCCGTGGCGGTGCTGCCAGCGGTCGTCGGCGGGGAGCAGGGTGTGGAGGGCGGCCAGGAGGTCGGCGTCGCTGCCCGCGCCGGTTTCAAGGACGGCGATGCCGGCGGTCGCGTGCGGTACGAAGATGTTGAGCAGGCCGTCGCCGGTGGGGGCCGTCCGGGCGAGGAATTGTTCGCAGTCGTGCGTCAGGTCGGTGACGGATTCCGTCGCTCCGGTGGTGATGTGCAGGACGCTCGTGGTGAAGTCATGAGGCATGGACCAATCCTCTCGTTCGTGCCGCGGGATCGCGCGTCCACGTGCCGATACACCATTGACCGTTTCAGTCCTGGATCACTACGTTCAGCGCCATGTTCCGTTCAGGTCTGCTCACTTCGCGCGGTCACATCGACCTGCTGCGGGTGGCTTCCGCCGCGTGACGCTGCGGCTGCTGACGTCCTCTCAGCGCATCTGCCGACGGTGACCGGGCGATCCGGTCGTCCGTTCCCGCTGCCGTACGTGCCTGTTGGCATGTGCTTCGGCGTACCCCACCTCGTCGACCGCGTGTCGTAGCCCGTTCCGCAATGACGGCAGCGGTTCGCGTGCCCGTGCGTCCGAGGTGTGCCTCCCCCTGACCGTGGACTGCTCGTCGAGCCCTCACGACCATCGGCCATGCCGAGGAGACCGGGGACGTACGGTCCGCTTCGGGATCCGGCTGCACACGATTTCCCGCGACTCCTCGCGGGAGGAGTGGGCGACGGCCGAGCGACTGCTGGGCGATCTCGATGCCGAGACGGTCGCCGCCGCACAGCAGGCGCTGGGGCGGAGCGAGTCGGTGGGGCAGCAGCGGATGCTGGCACTGTACGGCGGCTCCCGCGACAAGCTGGAGATCGCGCCGAATCCGTGGGCAGGCATCGGCCTGGTGCGGGGCGGTGCAGGCACCGCGCTGGTCGGGAGTCACGCGGAGGTCGCGGACCGGGTCGAGGAGTACCACGAGCTGGGTGTGGAGCACTTCGTGCTGTCCGGGTACCCGCATCTGGAGGAGGCGTACTGGTTCGGCGAGGGCGTGACGCCCGAGCCGGCGGCGCGCGGTCTGCTGTCGACCGTACCGGCGTCGCCGCTGCTCGAGGTGGCTGCCACGAACGGCCGGCCCGCGTCCGCGCCCGGCGGGGCTTCGCTGCTCGTCGCGGGCGGTCGCTGAGCGCCTGTGCTCTGTGCTCTGTGCTCTGTGCTCTGTGCTCTGTGCTCTGTGCTCTGTGCTCTGTGCTTCGAGCATCACGGCCGATCGCGGGAAGATCCTCACCCCCGAAGAAGTTAGTAGAAGCGTGAACAACTTCGGGGTGGTCGCAGCGCACACGGTCGATGTCGTCGTGGTAGGCGCCGGACAGGCTGGACTG
>NZ_JBHVFF010000237.1:0-14035 GCF_042801895.1 Streptomyces sp. NPDC057543
CGTTCGCTGGAGTGGGCGACGTCCTGCCCGCCGCCGCGGCACAACTTCCTCACCCTGCCGAGGATCCGTTCCGAATCCCCGGCGTTCGACCTGCATCACCCGGAGATCGCGGCGCTCGAGCTGCTGGAGCCGCACCCCGAGGCTGACAAGGCCCTCGCTGGTGGCAAGGAGGCCGGCAAGTGAAGATCCAGGGCAAGATGTTCCTCTGGCTGAGCGTCTTCATCCTCGCCGTCGCCATCACGTACGGCGTGTGGTCGAAGGAGCCGGCCGGTACCACCGCGCTCGTCCTGGCCTTCGGCCTGAGCGTCATGATCGGCTTCTACCTGGCCTTCACGGCGCAGCGGGTCGACGCCATGGCTCAGGACAACAAGGAAGCCGATGTCGCGGACGAGGCCGGCGAGGTGGGGTTCTTCTCCCCGCACAGCTGGCAGCCGCTCTCGCTGGCCCTCGGCGGCGCCCTCGCCTTCCTGGGCATCGTCTTCGGCTGGTGGCTGCTCTACTACGCGGTCCCGGTGATCCTGTTCGGCCTGTTCGGCTGGGTCTTCGAGTACTACCGCGGTGAGAACCGCACCCAGTGACCTCGCGTCACCGCTCCACCTGACGGGGGGCCCGTACTTCTCCACCAAAAGAAGTACAGGCCCCCCGTTTGCAGTCACATCGCGCGCTTATAGGGATGAATCTCCATAACGTGGGTTCATGAGCCACACGCCGCGCTTCCGCCCCGTAGTCAGCAGCACTCTGCTGGTCATGACCCTGGTCGCAGGTGTGACCGCCTGTGGGGGGTCCGACGGCCATCCGCTCGCGGCGAAACCGTACGACGCGACGGACGAGATCTCCGCCAACGTCCCCGCGGGCGACGAGAAGGCAGACCCCGACAAGCCGCTCGAAGTCAACGTCGAGGACGACGACGGCCGGATCACGGACGTGACGGCCACGGACACGGCCGGACGCCATCTGGCGGGCGAACTGGACGCCGACGGGAGGCGCTGGCACTCCACCTCCCCGCTCGCCGCCGGCACCCGCTACACCGTCCAGGTCAGCATGGAGGACGGCGACGGCGCCCCGGGCGGCCGTACGCTCTCGTTCGAGACCGACTCCGTCCGGGCCAAGAAGCTCCTGAAGGTCGCATTCGGCCCTCAGGCGGGCACCTACGGCGTAGGACAGCCCATCACGGCGCAACTCAGCACTCCGGTCAAGGACAAGGCGTCCAGGGCCACCGTGGAGCGCGCTCTGCACGTCCGCTCCATGCCCGCCGTGACCGGCTCCTGGTACTGGGTCGATGACAAGACCCTGCACTACCGCCCCGAGGACTACTGGCCCGCCGGAGCCACCATCAACGTCACCAGCGGCCTGGAAGGTATCAAGGTCAGCGACAACCTTTACGGAGCGCCCGCGAAGGCGCTGAAGCTCACCACGGGCGACCGTATCGAGGCCATCACCAACGCCGCCGCGCACACGATGACGGTCAAGCGCAACGGCAAAGTGATCAACACCATTCCGGTGACCACCGGCAAGCCCGGCTTCGCCACCAGAAACGGTGTCAAGGTCGTGCTGAGCAAGGAGTACTCCGTACGCATGCGCGGTGAGACGATCGGCATCTCGCAGGACTCGTCCGACGGGTACGACCTGATGGTCTACTACGCGACCCGCGTCACCTGGAGCGGCGAGTACGTGCACGCGGCCCCCTGGTCCACCGGATCGCAGGGGTACGCGAACGTCAGCCACGGCTGTACGGGCATGAGCACGAGCCTGGCCGAGTGGTTCTTCAACACCGTGCACACGGGCGACATCGTGCAGGTCGTCGGCAGCCAGGGCGAGATGATGACGCCGTTCGACAACGGCTTCGGCGACTGGAACCTGTCCTGGGCGAAATGGCAGCAGGGCAGCGCCCTGCAGAAGAGCGACGCGCCGGACCGCACGGAGACGATCCAGGCGGCGCGACTGCGCCCCGAGTTCTGACCGGCCCGGGGAGTGCGCTGCCCCCTCGGCGGAACCGCGGACGCAGCCGCGGCGCGCCTCAGGCGTCCACGCAGTCCCTGCTGCGCAGCAGAGCGGCCAGGGCGTCGGCGAACTCGACCGGTTCGACCGGAAGGGTCACCGCGGCGTCCGCACGGCTCCAGGTGGCCAGCCAGGCGTCCTGGGGGCGCCCCATCAGCAGCAGCACCGGCGGGCAGTGGAAGATCTCGTCCTTGATCTGCCGGCAGACGCCCATACCGCCCGCCGGGGCCGTCTCGCCGTCCAGGACGCAGACATCGATGCCGCCGTTGTCCAGCGCTTCCAGGACGGCGGGCAGCGTGGCGCACTCCAGGAACTCCACCGGTGGCACGTCGGCCGCGGGCCTGCGCCCGGCTGCCAGCCTCACCTGCTCACGGGTGTTGGCGTCGTCGCTGTAGACCAGGACCGTGGCGGTCGGCTGCATTGTTCCTCCGTGACATCTGTGTCTTCGGGGCTTGCCGGGCATGAACCGATGCGCGGATCGTACTCCGCCCGATGGGCTGTCAGTACCGCCCGGGACAGCGGATTCATGGGCCGTTCGGGGAGGGCACACCCTGTTGACACACCGAACAGCACCCCCCGGGGTGAGGGCGGGATAAGGGACCGACATAATGTCGAGCGTGGCGACAGCAACGACAGTAGAAACCGGGCACGCGCACCCGTCGGTCAATCGACCGAACCTCACCAGCGTCGGAACCATCATCTGGTTGAGTTCCGAGCTGATGTTCTTCGCGGCCCTCTTCGCGATGTACTTCACCCTGCGATCGGTGACGGGACCGGATCACTGGAAGGAAATGGCTTCGGCCCTGAACTTCCCGTTCTCGGCGACGAACACCACGATCCTGGTGCTCTCCTCACTCACCTGCCAGCTCGGCGTCTTCGCCGCGGAGCGGGGCGATGTGAAGAAGCTCCGTGCCTGGTTCGTGATCACGTTCGTGATGGGTGCGATCTTCATCGGAGGCCAGGTCTTCGAGTACACCGAGCTGGTGAAGAAGGACGGCCTCTCGCTGTCCTCCGACCCGTACGGCTCGGTGTTCTACCTGACGACCGGCTTCCACGGGCTGCATGTGACAGGCGGTCTCATCGCCTTCCTGCTCGTTCTGGGCAGGACATACGCAGCCAAGAGGTTCACCCACGAACAGGCCACCGCTGCCATCGTCGTGTCCTATTACTGGCACTTCGTCGATGTCGTGTGGATCGGCCTCTTCGCCACGATCTACATGATCAAGTAATCGGGCTCGAACCCGAACCACATCCAGCATCGACGCAGAAGATCCTGACACCGGGGTAATCCGTGAAAAAGCTCTCCGCACGACGACGCCATCCGTTGGCGGCGGTCGTCGTACTACTCCTCGCGCTGGCGGCTACTGGGGGGCTGTACGCCGCGTTTGCGCCCGCGAGTAAGGCGCAGGCCGACGAAACCGCCCAGTCCCTCGCCATCGACGAGGGCAAGAAGCTGTACTCCGTCGGTTGCGCCAGCTGCCACGGAATCGGCGGTCAGGGCACCACCGACGGGCCGAGCCTGGTGGGCGTGGGCTCCGCCGCCGTGGACTTCCAGGTCGGCACGGGCCGCATGCCGGCGCAGCAGCCGGGTGCCCAGGTACCGAAGAAGAAGGTCATCTACAGCCAGGCCGAGATCGACCAGCTCGCGGCGTACGTCGCGTCGCTCGGCGCCGGTCCGATCGTTCCGACCAAGAGCCAGGTCAGCCCTGACGGCGCGGACATCGCCAAGGGTGGCGACCTGTTCCGTACCAACTGCGCTCAGTGCCACAACTTCACCGGCGAGGGCGGTGCGCTGACGAACGGCAAGTACGCGCCCAGCCTCGAAGGCGTGGACCCGAAGCACATCTACGAGGCCATGCAGACCGGCCCGCAGAGCATGCCGTCCTTCCCGGACACGACGATGCCCGAGCAGCAGAAGCGGGACATCATCGCGTACGTCCAGACCGTGAACAGCGCCCAGTCGGAGAACCCGGGTGGTCTCAAGCTGGGTGGCCTGGGGCCGGTCAGCGAAGGCTTGTTCGCCTGGATCTTCGGGCTCGGCGCCCTGATCGCACTTGCCATTTGGGTCGCGGCCCACACCGCTAAGGCCAAGAAGTCATGAGTAGCCAAGAGATTCCAGACGAGAACCTGCCCGCTGAGCAGGACCACGCGCACGGCGCGGTAAAGGTCGCGGACGACCCGTTCGCCGACCCGGGGCTGCCGGCCCACAAGCCGCGCATCCAGGACATCGACGAACGTGCCGCGAAGCGCTCCGAGCGCACCGTCGCGCTCATGTTCACGCTGTCCATGCTGGCGACGGTCGGCTTCATCGCCTCGTACGTCATCTTCCCGGTCGACAAGATCGTGTACATCTGGCCCTTCGGCCATGTGAGCGCGCTCAACTTCTCCCTGGGTCTGACCCTGGGCGTGGCTCTCTTCGCGATCGGCGCAGGTGCCGTCCACTGGGCGCGCACCCTGATGTCCGACGTGGAGGTCGCCGACGACCGGCACGCCATCGAGGCCGAGCCCGAGGTCAAGGCGAAGGTCCTCGCCGACTTCGCGGCAGGTGCCCAGGAGTCCGCGCTCGGCCGGCGCAAGCTGATCCGCAACACCATGTTCGGTGCGCTGGCCCTGGTGCCGCTCTCCGGTGTGATGCTGCTGCGCGACCTCGGTCCGCTGCCGGAGAAGAAGCTCCGCAACACCCTGTGGGCCAAGGGCAAGCAGCTCATCAACATGAACACGATGCTGCCGCTGCGTCCCGAGGACGTCGCCGTCGGTTCGCTGACCTTCGCCATGCCCGAGGGGCTGACGGAGGACGCGGAGGACTTCCAGAACCAGATCGCCAAGGCCGCGCTGATGATCATCCGCATCGAGCCGCAGAACATCAAGGACAAGCGCGAGCGCGAGTGGGCCCACGAGGGCATTGTGGCCTTCTCCAAGATCTGCACCCACGTCGGCTGCCCGATCAGCCTGTACGAGCAGCAGACGCACCACGTGCTCTGCCCGTGCCACCAGTCCACCTTCGACCTCTCCGACGGCGCCCGCGTCATCTTCGGTCCGGCCGGTCACGCCCTTCCGCAGCTGCGGATCGGTGTGAACAGCGAGGGCAACCTCGAGGCGCTCGGTGACTTCGAAGAGCCCGTCGGTCCTGCATTCTGGGAGCGCGGATGAGTACTGCGACCACGAACACACCCGGTGCCGCGGCACCGGGCAATCGCAAGGCGCCCGCCGGCGAGCGGGTGGCCGACTGGGCGGACGGCCGGCTCGGGATCTACTCCCTGGCCAAGTCCAACATGCGCAAGATCTTCCCGGACCACTGGTCCTTCATGCTCGGTGAGATCGCCCTCTACAGCTTCATCATCATCATCCTCACGGGTGTGTATCTGACGCTGTTCTTCCACCCGAGCATGAACGAGGTCGTGTACCACGGCTCGTACGAGCCGATGCAGGGCATCAAGATGTCCGAGGCCTACGCCTCGACACTGGACATCAGCTTCGACGTCCGCGGTGGTCTGCTGGTTCGCCAGATCCACCACTGGGCCGCGCTGATCTTCCTGGCCGGCATGTTCGTGCACATGATGCGCGTCTTCTTCACGGGTGCGTTCCGCAAGCCGCGTGAGATCAACTGGCTGTTCGGCTTCCTGCTGTTCGTGCTGGGTATGTTCACCGGCTTCACCGGCTACTCGCTCCCGGACGACCTGCTGTCCGGTACGGGTGTCCGCTTCACCCAGGGCGCGATCCTGTCGATGCCGATCGTCGGCACGTACATCTCGATGTTCCTGTTCGGCGGCGAGTTCCCCGGCCACGACTTCGTGGCCCGGTTCTACTCGATCCACATCCTGCTGCTGCCGGGCATCATGCTCGGCCTGCTGGTGGCGCACCTGATCCTGGTCTTCTACCACAAGCACACGCAGTTCGCGGGTCCCGGCCGCACCAACAAGAACGTCGTCGGCATGCCGCTGTTGCCGGTGTACATGGCGAAGGCCGGTGGCTTCTTCTTCCTGGTCTTCGGCATCATCGCCATCATCGCGGCCATCGCCTCGATCAACCCGATCTGGGCCATCGGCCCGTACCGCCCGGACCAGGTGTCCACCGGCGCCCAGCCCGACTGGTACATGGGCTTCGCCGAGGGTCTGATCCGAGTGATGCCCGGCTGGGAGATCAACCTCTGGGGTCATACGCTCGTCCTGGGTGTGTTCATCCCGCTGATGGCCTTCGGACTGGTGCTCGCGATCATCGCGGTCTACCCGTTCATCGAGTCCTGGATCACCGGGGACAAGCGCGAGCACCACATCCTGGACCGCCCGCGCAACGCCCCGACCCGGACGGCCTTCGGCGTCGCCTGGATCACCGAGTACGTCATCGTCTTCATCGGCGGTGGCAACGACCTGTGGGCCACGCACTTCCACCTGTCGCTGAACGCCATTTCCTGGTTCGTCCGGATCTTCATCTTCGTGGGACCGGTCCTCGCGTTCATCGCCACCCGGCGGATCTGCCTCGGCCTCCAGCGCCGTGACAAGGAGAAGGTGCTGCACGGGCGCGAGTCCGGCATGATCAAGCGCCTGCCACACGGTGAGTTCGTCGAGATCCACGAGCCGCTCGGCCCCGAGCAGCTGCACACGCTCACCGCGCACGAGCAGTACAAGCCGGTCGAGATCGGCCCGACGGTCGACGAGAACGGTGTCGAGCGCAAGGTGTCCGCCCTGCAGAAGCTGCGTGCCAAGCTGAGCAAGGGCTACTACGGCGAGGACAACCAGATCGCCAAGCCCACCGTCGAGGAGTACAAGGAGATCACCAGCGGCCACGGTCACCACTGATCGTCTGAACTGATCGCCACAGCAGGAGCCCCGTCCATCCGATGGACGGGGCTCTTCGCTGTCCCCGGCCCTCGATAGGGTGGGGCTATCCCTTTTATCGGCTGTGGACCCCAGGAGCGGACCATGAACGTTGTGACCCCGGTCGGCGGCGACAGCGTGGCGGACCGTTCCTGGCCCGGCCTGCTGAACCCGCTGCTGCGCGGCGAGAACCTGACCGCGGCCGACACCGCGTGGGCGATGGACCGCATCATGAGCGGTGAGGCGAGCGATGTGCAGATCGCCGGTTTCGCGGTGGCCCTGCGCGCCAAGGGCGAGACGGTCGACGAGGTGTCCGGCCTGGTGCGCGCGATGTACGAGCACGCCCACACCATCCACGTACCCGGTCGTACCGTCGACATCGTCGGCACCGGCGGCGACCTCGCCAAGACGGTCAACATCTCCACGATGTCGGCGATCGTCATCGCGGGCACCGGTGCCAAGGTGGTCAAGCACGGCAACCGGGCCTCCTCGTCGGCGAGCGGTTCCTCCGACGTGCTGGAGAAGCTCGGCGTCAACCTGGAGCTCAGCACGCAGCGGGTCGTGGAGGTCGCCGAGGAAGCGGGCATCACCCTCTGCTTCGCGGTGAAGTTCCACCCCGCTCTGCGCTACGTGGCCAGGGCCCGCAAGGAACTCGGTGCCCCGACGACGTTCAACATCCTGGGACCGCTCACCAACCCGGCGAACGTGCGCTCCCAGGCCATCGGCGTCGCCGACCTGCGGATGGCGCCCATCGTCGCCGGTGTCCTCGCCGAGCGCGGCAATTCGGCGCTGGTCGTCCGCGGTGACGACGGCCTGGACGAGCTGACGACGACCGCGACCTCGCGCGTCTGGGTGGTCCGGGACGGAGCGGTGCGCGAGGAGGTGTTCGACCCGCGCGACGTCGGTCTGGAACTGGTGCCGCCACAGGCGCTCCGCGGTGGCGACCCCTCGTACAACGCGGATGTGGCCCGCCGGGTACTGGCCGGCGAGCACGGGCCCGTACGGGATGCCGTGCTGCTCAACTCCGCGGCGGCGCTGGTGGCTCTGGACCCGACGGACGGCACGCTCAACGAGCAGATCGCCGCCGGGATCGAGAAGGCCGCCGAGTCCATCGACTCGGGAGCGGCCCGGCAGGCGCTGGAACGCTGGGTGGCGGTCAGCAACGCCTGAGCCGACGGAAGGTGACGCGGGGCGCGGTCCGGATCCTGGACCGCGCCTTGCGCGTCGACGCACGTATGGCAAGATGCTGCGCAGGTCATGAGTGACAGCGACTACGGCCCCGGCCCGCTGTCCGGCAACCCTCCGTCCGTGGCGGGGTGCCCCGGGTGAAGACCAGGCCGTAGGCAGCGAGGTCTGCGGCAAGCGCGGGCCCCTCGGCATCTGTGAATGCCAACCCCCGGGGTCCTGGTCCCTAGGGAGTCTCTTGTGAGCAAGCGAATGCGATAGGGCTTCTCGGCCCTCCTCCGCACCCTCTTCTTCTCTTTCCGCTGCGCTGCCGCGTATCCGCCGGCGCACGCGATTCGCCTGCCTGTTACGGGAGTTCGCCATGTCTGTCTTCACCGCTGCCGCCGACCAGTCGCTTTGTACCCCTCTGCCGGTTCTGGGCAAGGATGTAACGGTTCCGCTCGTCACGGGCGGTGAGGTCGCGTACGCCGCTCTCGACTACGCCGCCAGCGCCCCGGCCCTGCAGCGCGTCTGGGACGACGTTGCCGCATACGCCCCGTACTACGGCAGCGTCCACCGCGGTGCCGGGTACCTCTCGCAGCTCTCCACGGATCTCTTCGAGAACAGCCGCGCGACGGTCGCGGAGTTCCTCGGGTGCCGCGCCGAGGACCAGGTGATCTTCACCCGGTCGACCACCGACTCCCTGAACCTGCTGGCCGCGGTCGTCCCCGCCGATTGCCAGGTCTTCGTGTACGAGACCGAGCACCACGCCTCGCTGCTGCCCTGGCGCGACGCCCGGGTGACCTACCTGAACGCCCCGCGCACCCCGGCCCAGGCCGTCGAGGCGCTGGAGCGGGCGCTCGCCGACCGTGACCCCTACGGCCCCGCGCTGGTCTGTGTCACCGGCGCCTCCAACGTCACGGGTGAGCTGTGGCCGGTGAAGGAGTTGGCGGCTGCCGCGCACGCGCATGGTGCCCGGATCGTGCTGGACGCCGCGCAGCTCGCCCCGCACCACCCCGTCGACATCGCGGACCTGGACGTCGACTGGGTCGCCTTCTCCGGGCACAAGCTGTACGCGCCGTTCGGCTCGGGCGTGCTCGCGGGCCGGGCCGACTGGCTGCGGGACGCCGAGCCGTACCTGGCCGGCGGCGGCGCCTCGCGCAGGGTCGCCCGGCGCGGCGACGGCGGTGTGGACGTCGAGTGGCACACCACGGCAGCCCGCCACGAGGCCGGTTCCCCCAACGTCATCGGCGTGTACTCCATCGCCTCCGCCTGCAAGGCGCTCACCGAGGCCGGCTTCGACAACCTGGTTGCCCGGGAGCAGCACCTCGTCACCGCGGTCCGGACCGGTCTCGCCGGGGTCCCCGAGGTCAAGGTGCTCTCGCTGTTCGGCGACGACGCCCCGAGGGTCGGCGTCATCTCCTTCGTGGTGGAGGGCTGGAACAGCTCGCACTTCGCCGCCGCGCTCTCCGCCGAGTACGGCATCGGGGTACGCGACGGACTGTTCTGCGCACACCCGCTGGTCCGCACCCTGCTGGGCAGCGACCCGCAGGAGGTCGGCGAGTGCGGCGCACCGGAGGCCGAGCCGGGCGAGCGGTCGCTGAACGCGATCCGGGTGAGCTTCGGGGCGGGTACGCCGGACGAGCACATCGAGCGCTTCGTCCGCGCGGTCAAGGAGCTGGTGAGCAAGGGCGCCCAGTGGAAGTACCGCACCGAGGACGGCCGCTGCGTCCCGGACCGGGGCACGGCGCAGCTCTGACGGGCACGTAACGCTTCGGCGGGGGAGGGGCGTCCGAGCCCGTCCCCCGCCGAAGTGCTACGCCGTGATGCGGGGCGTACCTACGCGTCGAGGCCGATGGCGAAGGCGGCCTCCAGGTCATGCTGCGAGTACGTACGGAACGCCACGTGCGTGTCGGTGGCCTCCACGCCGGGGATCTTGCTGATCCGGCCGGGGATGACGTCCGCCAGGTCGTCGTGCTTGGCCACCCGGACCATGGCGATCAGGTCGTACGTACCGGTGACCGAGAAGACCTCGCTGACGCTGTCCAGCGCGGCGATGGCTTCGGCGATCTCGGGAATCCGGTCCACGCTGGTTTTGATGAGCACGATCGCGGTGATCACGGCTGACTTTCTCCCTCGGTGGCCCTGGCTGGTGACTTCACTCTATCCGTACGCCGGTAACGCCCCCAGGCGTAGAGGAAGCCGAGGGCGAAGCCGACCACATGGGCCAGATACGCCACGCCGGGCCCCCCGCTGCCCGCGCTCTGGACCGCCAGCCACTGCAGGGCGAACCAGAAGATCAGCACGATCCAGGCGGGGAAGCGCAGCGGCAGGAAGAAGAGGAACGGGAACAGGCTGGTGACCCGGGCCCTGGGGAACAGATAGAGGAACGCCCCGAGCACCGCCGAGATCGCCCCCGACGCGCCGACGAGCGTCTGGTCGGACGTGGCGTGCGCGGCGGCGTAGGCGACCAGGGCGAGATAGCCACAGGCGACGTAGAAGAAGGTGAACTCGGTACGGCCCATGCGTTCCTCGGTCATCACTCCGAACACGTACAGGAAGAGCACGTTGCCGAGCAGATGCAGCCAGCTGCCGTGCACGAAGAGGGCGGTGAGCGGGGTGAGCAGGGCGCGTGCGGAGCCGTCCCACAGCTCGCTCGGGATCACGCCCCAGCGTTCGAAGTACCCGGCCTGGGCGGCGAGCAGGGCGTCGGCACTGCCGTAGGACGAGTTGAAGCCGGAGAGCGGACTGATCAGGAAGATCAGACAGCACAGGGCGATCAGGGCGTGGGTCACCGAAGGTCCGCCCGAGGTGACCGTCCGTAGGAGCCCACTGGTCAACCTGTAGGCCGCGGCACGCCGATCGATCATGAACAGAGCATGACGCAAGCGGAGGGAACGGGACAGACCGCCTCGCCGTGTCTGGGGGACACACCGAGGCCGTAGGGTTACGGCAGGACATCCGCAGTTCGACGGCGCACCGCGAGATCCTTGAAGCAGGCAGCACGAGGCTCGACGAAAGAGGACGCACGATGACGACGGTTCCCCAGCCGACCGACGGGACCCGCTGGCGTTGCACGCTCTGCGGAAATCTCACGCGCTTCGACGTGACCCGCTCCTCCAAGGTCGTCGAGTACGTCCATCTCGACCTGGCCGGGGAGTCCACCGTCGAGGAGCGCGAGGTGGTCAGTGAGACCATCGAGTCGGTTCGCTGCCGTTGGTGCAACGCGGTGGATCAGATCGAACTGGTGGCCAGGCCGGGTGCCGACTCCTGACGGAGGCGCGCACAGACAATTTGGGGTGACGGATGGTGGAGCAGCCCGCTAGCGGCGCAGAGCCGGCCGAGGCGGCCGGCGACGCCGTCGAGGCGCTCGACCGCCCGCTGCCCGAAGCTGTACGGCGGCGGGTCGTCGCGCTGGTCTCGGACGCCTTCGGTGGCCTGACGGTCACCGAACTCCCGGCCCAGCTGAGACAGTACGCCCGCTTCACCCCGACCCGGCGCGCCAAGTTCGCCGGGAACGCGATGGCGGCCGCCCTGGAGGGTGACGCGCTGTTCCGCCAGCGGATCGGTGAACGGCTCAAGGAGGGGCAGCCGGAGCTGACCGCGGCGCTGGAGGCGGGTTCGCCGCCTGCCGCCGCCGACCCCGTCGATGTTGCCGCCGCGGCCTATGTGCTGCGCCCGGCCGGCTGGGTGAAGCTGGTCGCCGCCGCGGGCGAGGAGGCCCAGCGGGCCGACGCCGAGCGCGCCGACGAGGAGAGCCGCCGCGAACTGGAACGGTTGCGCGAGGAACTCGTCCACGCCCGCTCCCAGACGAAGAACGAGACGGAGCGGCTGCGCGTCGAGCTGGACGCGGCCCGCAAGGAAGCCGAGTCGCTTCAGCGCAAACTGCGCAGTGCCGTCAACGACGTCAAGCGCGGCGAGGCCGCGTTGCGTCGCAGCAGGGCCGAGACGGAGACCGTACGGTCCGACGCGGCTGCGCAGATCTCCGCGGCGGAGAGCGAGACCCGCAGGCTGAAGGCGCGGCTCGGTGAGGCCGAGGCGTCCGTCGAGGCGGGCCGCAGGGCCGCAAGGGAGGGCCGCTCGGTCGAGGACATGCGGCTGCGGCTGCTGCTGGACACGGTGCTCGACGCGGCCAGCGGGCTCCGTCGTGAACTGGCCCTGCCACCCTCCTCGATCCGCCCCGCGGACAGTGTCGACGCGGTCGAGCCCGGCCGGATGTCGCCCAAGGACATTGCCGCCAGGGCGCTTTCGGAGACCGATCCGGCCCTGCTCGACCAGTTGCTCGCGCTGCCGCAGGCGCATCTGATCGTGGACGGCTACAACGTCACCAAGACCGGCTATCCGCAGCTGCCGCTGGAGAAGCAGCGGTTGCGGCTGCTTGGCGGTCTCGCGGTGCTCGCGGCGCAGACCGGCGCGGAGATGACCTGCGTCTTCGACGGGGCCGAACTGGCCGCCCCGGTACTGCTCGCACCGCCGCGTGGAGTCCGGGTGCTGTTCAGCAAGCCCGGTGTGACCGCGGACGAACTCATCCGCCAGCTGGCGCGCGCCGAACCGCCGGGCCGGCCGGTCGTGGTGGTCTCCACCGACCGCGAAGTCGCCGACGGAGTGGCGAAGGTGGGCGCCAGGCCCGTTGCGTCCGTCTTGCTCCTGAAGCGCCTTTCGCGCGTCTGATGAACGATTGTCCGAACTCGGCGGAACTCGGTGGAAATTGGGGAACGGACCGTCAAGTCGCCGCTACGCCCTGTGTGCTGTGGGTAAAGAAGTACCTCCTGTGACGAGATTTTTCTTGCGAGGATTTGAACTGATCACAAGTTGGTCACTAGGGTCGGGCCTCGAACCTTCGCACGGTTGATCACCCATTCGGGGTGACGGCGAAGGCACCGCCGAGTCCGTGACGTGCACGGAGCCGGGGATTCATGTCCCCCACAGCCCGGTAGGCGGCTCGAGGAAGAAGGAGCTCGCCTCCGTGGCGTCCCACCGTCGTCCCAAGCAGCCGAGCCGCGCCCGTGTGACCGTGCTCACCGTGACCGCCGCCGCTGCCGTGGCCCTGACCTCCCAGGCGGCCCAAGCCGCACCGAAGCCCTCCAAGGGCGAGGTCAAGGCGGAGGTCGAGAAGCTCAGCCACGAGGCGGGCGAGGCCAATGAGCAGTACTACGGCGCCAAGGAGAAGCAGCAGAAGCTGGAGAAGGAAGTCAGCGCGCTGCAGGACAAGGTGGCCCGCGGCCAGCAGGAGATCAACGCGCTCCGCAACGGCCTCGGTTCGCTCGCCGCGGCGCAGTACCGCTCCGGTGGCATCGACCCGTCGGTGCAGCTCTTCCTCTCGTCCAACCCGGACACCTTCCTCGACGAGGCCTCGGCCCTCGACCAGTTGACGGCCAAGCAGACCGAGACCCTGGGGAAGATCCAGGAGAAGCAGCGGGTCCTCGCGCAGCAGCGCAAGGAGGCCCAGGACAAGCTCGGTGACCTCGCGGACGTGCGCAAGACGCTCGGCGCCAAGAAGAAGAAGCTCCAGGACAAGCTGGCCGAGGCGCAGCGCCTGCTCAACACGATGACCGAAGCCGAGCGCGCGAAGATGCGCGAGGAACAGCAGCGTGCCAGCCGCGCCGCGGGCGACCGGGTCGAACTCGGCAACGAGGTCCCCGCCTCCGCCTGGGGTGCCGCCGCCCTGAACGCCGCCTCCACCCAGGTGGGCAAGCCGTACGGCCGCGGCGGTACCGGCCCCGGATCCTTCGACTGCTCCGGGCTGACCCAGTGGGCCTACGCCCAGGCCAACGTCCAGATTTCCCGGGTCACGTACACCCAGGTCAACGACGGTGTCCGCATCGGGCGCAGCGCGCTGAAGCCGGGCGACCTGGTCTTCTTCAACAACACCTCGCACGTGGCGCTCTACGCGGGCAACAACACCGTCCTGCACGCCCCTTACCCGGGCACGTTCGTCCGGTACGAGTCGATGAACACCATCGGCAGCTTCCAGTTCGGCGTCCGCGTCGGCTGACGACGCCCGAACGGGCGAATTCCCGCGCCCCGCACAGACAGTGCGCCCCGGCGGAGACCACAGG